>CAZILR010000124.1:0-10442 GCA_964539995.1 uncultured Planctomyces sp. | reverse complement strand
GGACGAGTGCAGCGACTGCAAGTCGATCAGACTCGGCAGGCGTACTACAACGCTCAGAGCAATCTGCTGACGGCCCGCGCGGCTTATGCGGGCCGTGTGGATCGGTTCAAAATCAACCTCGGTCTGCCGCCGAGTCTTCCGATCCGTGTCGCCGACTCGATGATTGATCGGTTTAATTTCTTCGATCCCGACCTGACCACCTTGCTGGATCAGGTCAATGATCTGCTGGAGCCATTGCGTTCCGAGTCGGTCCCTCCGGAAGAGATGAAGCTCCCGGAGCGCTATCGCGAACTGCTGGCGTTCGGTCCGCGCATTCTTCGACAGTTGGACTTGTCGCGAGCCGATCTCGACAAGTTGCTCGGCACGTCGCCGCAGCGGGTCGCGCGGTTGAATCAGCTTCGCGAGCAAACCCAAAACTACGGCTACGACGTCGCCTCGGAACTCTTCGACGCGGAGTTGATCGGCGGACGCATCGAGAAGCATCAGGTGCGGCTGACGAAGAACTCCGAAGAGTTTGAAAAACTGATGATCGCCATTCGTGCTCTGTCCGTGGACGAACTGCGCGAGAAGCCGAAGGAAGGGCGCAAGTCGCTGCTCGAACTGACCACGGAACTGTCCGGCGTGGTCTTGGAGTCGATGCTCATTCAAGCCTCGATTCGATTGGAGGCGGTCGAACTGATTCCCCTGG
Source organism: uncultured Planctomyces sp. (assembly GCA_964539995.1). Taxonomy (GTDB): domain Bacteria; phylum Planctomycetota; class Planctomycetia; order Planctomycetales; family Planctomycetaceae; genus SXKJ01. Next base: position 9,754 of record CAZILR010000124.1, on the reverse strand, counting down.
AAGTTTCCGAATCGCAGGCACTGGAAACAGCTCGGCAACATCGCCTCGATTGGATGAATGCTCGCGCCAACTTGGTCGATGTCTGGCGTGAAATCGAAGTCACCGGGAACCAACTGCAAAGCGGCTTAGACCTGACGATCGCCGGTGACCTCGGCACGCGCGGAGACAACCCTGCCGAATTCACGGCCGACAAAGGCCGCCTGCGGATGGGCTTGGAATTCGATTCGCCGATCACTCGGTTGGCCGAACGCAACGAGTACCGCGAAACATTGATCGAATATCAACGAGCGCGACGCGATTACATGTTGTTCGAAGATCAGATCAGCCAGAGCCTGCGAAACACGCTGCGAATCATCGACCTCGGTCAGATCAATTTTGAGATTCGCCGCGCGGCGGTCTTGGTCGCCGCATCGCAGGTCGCGCAGGCTCGACTGCGACTGGTCGAGCCACCGAAAGGGCCGCTCGCCGCTGGAGTCGCCGCGCAGGCTCAAACGTCCCCGACGGCCGCGCGCGACTTGGTGTCCGCGCTCAACGACTTGCTCGATGCGCAGAATGATTTCTTGAATGCGTGGATCGGCTTCGAGGTGCTGCGCGTGCTGCTCGACTTCGAGATGGGGACAATGCAGTTAAATCAAGAAGGGCTCTGGATCGATCCCGGCCCGATCACTCCGAAGCTGCCCGATCCGCCCACGCCTGAACTTGGATCAGCCGGAACGCGCTAGCGTCCGGTTGAATTGGGGACGCACGAACCGGACGCTAGCGCGTTCCGGCTGATTTTCCGCCACTACGACCGGCGCGACTTGGCGGACTTTTCCTGATCCAACGGAAATCATTGGGCTGACAAGCTGTTCCTGCTGAAGTATGCTGCATCGGCGATGACGATAACTCATCGGGCCTCCCCGATTGATTTCCCACCCCAGTGCCTTGCCAAATGGCTCGCGACCAGCGGGCTTCCTTCCTGAACCCACCGGCTCCCGCCGGTCTTGCCCAAACCAAAACATGCGACGCCTTCTTGCCGAATCGAGCGCAGCGATTCGCTCAGACCGTGTCCGTTTGGCTTCTGGCCATGACGGTGTGGTCGTAGCGGACGCGCACTGTTGGATGAGACCTACGGTCGGTCGTGGTGGCTCGGTCAGGAGACCACCCACAGCGCTAGTGAGACCACCCACAGCGCTAGTGAGACCGGCCACTGCGCTAGTGAGACCGGCCACAGAGCAGCATCGCCGTGGTTCAACGCTGTGGACGACCGTGATCGCCTTGGCGGTGATCAGTGCTCCGTTGGCGGCGTGGAAATTTTTGCCTGACTTTTTCCACCGCGAAGCGGCCCCGAATGTTTTGACCGCCGAGGTCACGATCGGGCCGTTCCTCAATCGCGTGCTGGAGCAGGGCGAAATCGAAAGCTCCAGCAGCATCGAAGTCCGCTGTGAGGTGCGGTCGCGGAATTCCAGCGGCACGAACATTCTGGAGATCGTCTCGGAGGGTACTCGCGTCAAGGTCGGAGACTTCTTGGTGCGGCTCGACGATTCGGCGCTGCAGACCGAATTGGTCCAACAACAGATCACTTGCAGCGGCAGTGAGTCGCTCGCCATCGAAGCCGAGGCGGCCATGCGTGCGGCTGAGTTGGCTCTGAACGAATACGAAGAGGGAACTTTTCGCGAGCAAAAGGAGACGCTGATGAGCGCTCTCGACGTGGCCAAGGAAAACCAACGCCGCGCGGAGGAGTATCTCGACTACAGCAAAAAATTGGCCGAACGTGGCTATGTCTCACAGGTCCAACTGGAGGCCGATCGGTTCGCCGTGGACAAGGCCCTCAAGGAATTGGGGGTCGCCAAGACGAAGTTGGAAGTGCTGGAAAAATTCTCAAAGCTGAAGATGCTCACGCAACTGACGGCGGACATTCAGACGGGTCGCGCGAAGCTGGATGCTCGCCAGAAGACATGGCAACTCGACAAGCAGCGGCTCAAGGAGATTGAAGAGCAGATCGCGAAGTGCATCATCCGCGCCCCGTCGGCGGGACAAGTTGTCTACGCCAACGACGCCAATCGTGGAAAGACCACCGGAGAACTGCTGATTGCCGAAGGCATGCCGGTACGCGAACGTCAGATCCTCGTTCGCCTGCCCGATCCGAGCCGCATGCGGGTGCTGGCGAAAGTCCATGAGTCGCGCATCAGCCAGGTTCGCAAGGGTCTGACCGCGGAAGTCACCACCGACGCACTGCCCGATCAGCCGCTCACCGGCACCGTGGCAGTGGTCAGCGAGTACCCCATTCCAAGCGTCAACATCTACACGTCGCACATCAAGGAGTACGCGGTCGAGATTGAAATTCACAATCCGCCCGAAGAACTGCGTCCGGGGATGTCGGCTCAGGTGGACGTGCTGGTGGAACAGCAGGACTCGCAGCTTCAGATCCCGATCGACGCGGCGATTGCTCGCGGTGACAAGTTCTTCGTCGCGATCCCGCACGAGGACGGTACGTTTGAAACTCGCGAGATCAAAGTCGGCAGCGCCAACGACGCGATCATCACAATTCGCGAAGGTCTCGAAGTCGGACAGAAGGTGATCCTCAATCACTCCGAAATCAAAGACAAACTCAACCTGCCGGAATTGAAGCTGACGGTTCCGCCGCATGTGGAGCCAGTCGCGACAAAGCCGGATGCCACGAAGACCGACACGGCCAACGTCAAGCCGGTCGTCGGCAATACCGTCAAAAAATCGTAGCCGTCCGTTGTAAATAAATTGGAGGGTGGGACCAGCGACGCTTCGTCGCGCCGGCCCACCAGAGACTGCTGAACATTGATGGTGGGCCGGCGCTCGAAGCGAGCTGGTCCCACCCTACACTTTTTACAGGCTGATGGGATGAGTGCCACGCTGACGAGGCCCGCAAGCTCTGCGAAAGCGACGCTGCCATCGGCGTCGTCCTCCGCGCTGCGGCTAAATCAGCTTTGCAAAGACTACTTCCTCGGCGGCGAGACCGTGCGAGTGCTGCGCGGGATCACCTTCGATGTTCCCGAAGGGGATTACGTCGCGATCATGGGGCCGTCCGGCTCGGGCAAAAGCACGCTGCTGAATTTGCTCGGTTGTCTCGACCAGTCGACCGGCGGCGATTACCTGATTGGCGATCAGAACGTCGCTCATCTGAATGACGACGAACTCTCGGCGATCCGCGCGGAACGAATCGGGTTTGTCTTTCAGGCTTACAACCTGATTCAGCAACTGTCGGTGCTGGAGAACATCGAAGCACCGTTGGCCTACCGCGGCAATGTCACCGCCGAGGATCGCAATCTCTGCCGCGAGCTGGCTCAGACGGTGGGACTGGAGCATCGGCTCGACCATCGTCCGCCACAACTCTCCGGCGGGCAGCAGCAGCGAGCCGGCATCGCACGGAGCTTGGTGAATCAACCCCGATTCATTCTGGCGGACGAAGCCACCGGCAACCTCGATTCCGCGACGACCGGCGAAATCCTCGATCTGTTCGACAAGCTGAACGAGTCGGGCACGACGATCGTGATGGTGACTCACGAGGATGATGTCGCCCGCCGCGCTCGCCGAGTCATTCGACTTCGCGACGGTGTGATCGAATCCGACTCGCGAGTCAAAGAACCGGCCGTCGCCGCGCCAGAACTCTCGACAGCGCCAACTCCGCAGCGAGCCGTCAGCAAACGTCGATCGCTTTTCCGCACGCTCCTCTTCCGTCTGCGTGACATTCGTGTCGGCATCAAAAGCCTGTTGTTGCACCCGCTCCGCTCGCTGCTGACAGTGCTGGGCATCTTCATCGGCGTGGCCAGTGTCATCTGGCTGTTGGCCATCGGCGAAGGAATCGCCGCCAAAGCGCAGCAGCAGATCGCGGAACTTGGAGCGAAGAACATTCTCGTCACCACGTCGCGTCCGCCGAACGAGCAGACGAAGGGGCGTGTCTACACCTACGGGCTGACCGAAGAAGACAACCATGTGCTGACGGCGATTCCGTCGGTCGAAGCCGTCGTCTCATTCGCACGGCGAAACGGAGTCGAGTTTCGGCACCTCGGCCGGTTGTCGCGCGGTGAGATCAACGCTTGCACGCCGGAGTACCGCGACCTGTTCCAACTGCGAATCATTCGCGGCCGATTCCTCACGGACACCGACAATGCGACGAAAGCCAAGGTCTGCGTGCTGGCTCAAGAAGTCGCTGACCAGCTCTTCAAACACGAAGACCCGCTCGGCAAATCCGTCCGAGTCGTGGCAGACTTTTATCGCGTGGTCGGTGTCGTCGCGCCGCGCTCCGAGATCGACAACGTGAAGGGCAAAGTCAAAAGCCAAGACTTCTCGGACAACCTCTACATGCCGCTGGAGACGTTCTTCGTGCGTTATCCCGACGTCGCCATGACCGGCAACAACGGCGGACGGGCGTTGTCGCAGATCACGTTGAAACTGAAGGACCAAAATGCCGCCGTCGCGACCGGCGAGGCCGTGCGCGCAGCTCTGGAACGGACGCACGCCTACGAGGACTATCAAATCGCCGTGCCGATGGAATTGCTGGAACAAGCTCGCAACACGCGGCTGATGTTCATGGCGATGATGGGATTGATCGCCGCGATCTCATTGGTCGTCGGCGGCATTGGCATCATGAATATCATGCTGGCCACCGTCACCGAACGGACCCGCGAGATCGGAATTCGCCGTGCGCTCGGAGCACGCCGCCGCGATATCACTCGGCAATTCATCATCGAGACGATCTTGCTGTCCGTCTGCGGCGGAGCGACCGGCATCGCCGGAGGTTTCGCCTGCCAACCGTTTGTCGATGGCTTGCGCTGGTGTGTCACTCAACTTTTCCCGGACGTGATGAGGTCGCTCCCCGAGACCGTGCGAACCGTCGAACCGATCGTGCTGACTTGGTCGATTCCGGTAGCGTTCGGCATCTCGGTCGCGGTCGGAGTCGTCTTCGGCCTGTACCCTGCTCGCCGCGCCGCCGCGATGAACCCGATCGATGCGCTGCGGCATGTCGCATGATCGCCAATCGTTGTTGGCAGAAGTCCTCATAGACCGCGTTGACTCAGAGTGATTTCGTCAGTCCAATGTCACCCGACGCATCGGCTTTTGCCGATGAGTGAATTACCTGCCCTGCTTCGCCCCGCCTCACGATCCGCTACTTTCGGTCACTTGCTCACCGAGATCGCCGTATGTTTCCGGCACCTCTGACCTCACAAGGACGTCGCGAGTTCTTGTCCCGCAGTGGACTGAGCGGACTCGGTCTGCTCTGGGCGAACTCGCTGGGTCGGAACGTCGCAGCAGCAACGAGTGGTAGAGCCAAATCGGTGATTCTGATTTTCAATTGCGGAGCACCCAGCCACATCGACCTGTGGGACTTGAAACCTCACGCCACCGACACGGTTCGCGGGCCGTACAAGCCGATCGCCACGAGTGCTCCGGGAGTCGAGATTTCGGAACTGCTGCCGCGACTGGCAAAGCACGCTCACCGGTTCTCGATTGTGCGCAGCGTGCATCACTCGCACAGTTCGCACAATTCCGGCATGCATTGGTCGATTGTCGGCCGGCCGTATTCAAGGGACGACACGCTGATCAATCCCAGCCGCAACGACATTCCCAGCTTCGGTACGCTGACCGGCTGGTTGGCTCGGCGTGATGGCTACAGCGGCGCGTTGCCACCGTATGTGATCACTCCCGCGCCGCACTGCGACAGCACGGTGTATCTCACGCCGGGACAATACGGCGGCTGCTTGGGGGCGAGTCACGATCCGTTCGTACTCAACGCCGATCCCAATGCGGCGAACTTCAGCGTGCCGAATCTTGGCACGCTGGAAGGGATCACCTCGCAACGCCAAGACGATCGTCGTTTGTTGCTGAATCAGATTCAGCAGCGCGGTCTGCCGATCACGGCAAGTGGCTCACAAGACCTCGACCTCAATCAATCGAAAGCCCTGTCGCTGGTCGGTTCCACCGCCGTGCGCGAGGCGTTTGATCTCACGCGCGAACCGACCGAAGTCCGCGAGCGATACGGCCGGCACACTTGGGGCCAGTCGCATCTGTTGGCGCGGCGCTTGATCGAGTCAGGCGTCCGCTTCGTCACGACGGTCAACGGCCAGAGCATCATCTGGGATACGCATGCGGACAACTTCGGCCGCTTGGAAAAAACGCTCGTGCCGCCGATGGAACGAGCCTTTGCGACCTTGCTGGATGACCTCTCGGAGCGCGGCCTGCTGGACTCGACGCTCGTGATCTGGATGGGTGACTTCGGTCGCACGCCGATCATCAACGCCGCCGCTGGCCGCGATCATTGGCCGCAGTGCTATTCGATGATTCTTGCTGGCGGAGGCATTCGAGGCGGGCAAGTGATTGGCGAATCCGACAAAATCGGAGCCGTGCCGAAGTCCCGCCCGATCGTTCCCGCAGATATTCATGCCACGGTCTTCACCGCTTTGGGCTATGATCCGCACGGCATCACCTATCACACCAACGACGGCCGCCCGATGATGCTCTCAGAGGGACAGCCGATTCGGGAGTTGCTCTAGGGACCAAGACATGCAAAGCAGCATCGCTCACGACAGCATTTCACGGCGGACAGCGATTCAAGCGGGAAGCATTGGCTTGCTGGGGCTGGGGATGAATCACGTCTCGGCGTTGCGTGCGGCCGACGGGAAGTTGACGACGCCAACTGGCGGCAGCGCGAAGTCGGTCATCTTTGTGTTTCTCTCCGGCGGACTGACTCAACACGACAGCTTCGATCCCAAGCCGGACGCACCGGCCGGAATTCGTGGCGAGTTCAATCCGATTCCCACGCGGACTTCGGGAACGCAGATCTGTGAGCACCTGCCGATGCTGGCCGCTCGCAGTGACAAGTGGAGTCTGATTCGCTCGCTGACCACGCCGTACAACGAGCACTCGCAAGGGCACACGTCGATCCTCACGGGCCGCACGCCGATGCCAGTGGGCTACAACCCCAGCAAGCCGCAATCGACCGATTGGCCGTCCATCGCTTCGGTCGTTGGCAACGTACTGCCGCGACGCAACAACAACCTGCCACCGGCGGTCGTGCTTCCCGAACGGTTGATTCACAACACGGGGCGAGTCCTCCCCGGTCAGTTCGGCGGCTTAATGGGGAGTCACCGCGATCCGTGGTTCATTGAAGCCTCGCCGTACAACCCGAAGTCCGATGGAGCCTATCCGGAATACGAATACCACTTCGTCCGAGGCCGCGAGCGAAATCCGAATTTGAAGTTCCAGTCTCCGAACCTCAGCTTGCCTCAAGGACTGAGCCGCTCGCGCCTGAACGATCGTGACAGCCTACGAGGGTTGCTCGACCAGCAGCGTCACGAGTTGGAGCAGGCCGCGTCGATCGAGTCGTTTGATCGACATCGCCAAGCCGCGATCTCGCTGCTGACCGACGCCAGCGTGCAGCGCGCGTTCGATGTCCACAACGCCGATCCACAAACGCTCGATCGTTACGGACGCAACGCCTTCGGCTGGTCACTGCTGATGGCTCGGCAACTGGTGCAGGCGGGAGTGAATCTGATCCAAGTGAACCTCGGCAATAATGAATCGTGGGACACTCACGAAAACAATTTCCCGCTGCTGCGCGATTGCCTGCTGCCTCCGACTGACCGTGGCCTCTCGGCGTTGCTGGACGACTTGCAAACGCTGGGATTGCTGGACGAGACATTGATCGTGATGTGTGGCGAAATGGGCCGCACCCCGCGAATCAACGCCGGTGGCGGACAGAGCAAAATGGTCGGCCGCGATCATTGGGGAGCCGTCCAATCGGTCTTCATCGCCGGCGGCGGCATCCAAGGTGGTGTCGTGATCGGAACTTCAGACAAGAACGGAGCCTACCCGGCCTCCGATGCTCAACTTCCTGAGAACCTCGCGGCCACGATCTATCACGCCTTGGGGATTCCCGACACCGCCGCCTGGAAAGACGAAGTCGACCGCCCGCACCATATCTATCACGGCGAGCCGATCCGGTTCGCTTGAGAGGAGCGGTGGTTCAAAACGTGTAATTTTATTAGCCGCGTGCGGCTGACTCACCGATGATCGGAAGAAAATGACGGCTCAGGAGATGATTGGTCGCAAGATTGCGTGTCTCTTCACTTGCTTTGATTATCTCAAGGAATATGACTGCACGGTCCAGTCACTCTTCGTCCAATTCGATTCAGGGGAAGTTCTCTCCATTCCAAATGAGGACGAGGAACCTCGCATTCCATCGAAAGATGAGAACCTTGTTCCCTTTGCCCAAGGCCAATGTTGCGAAGGAGAAACCATCATCGACGTGTTGGACTCATTCTTGCCTAATTACAGTCTCTTGCTCTCAAACAACAAACTCATCTTCGGCGACAGTTCAGCACCCAATGAATTCAATTGGTATATCGACGATTTCTCAGAAGACCTCCGTGCTCAAAACGAGTTCAAGAGTATTCGGAAAGAGGAGCGAAATATCAGTCACGGAAGCATCCGATGAACCCGATGATGGCGAGGGACGATCAGAGCTATCTCTGTCCCGTCCGACCTTGAGACCCGAACTACCAATACTGCGGAAGAAACCATGTTTTCTCTCCTTGACCAATCACTGTCACCGACCGATCGGGTTGCTCGTCGCGAGTGGCTGCGCGTCGGGGGCTTGAGCGCGTTGGGAGTTTCGCTGCCGCACTTATTACGAGCGGCCGAGACACCGGCCGTCATACTCGGCGCGGCTCCGAAATTGGCGGGTGAACTCGGCTCGACGTTCGGCAAAGCGAAGAACGTAATTTTTCTTTGGCTTCAAGGAGGCCCGCCGCAGCACGAGACCTTCGATCCCCCGTCGAGATTCGTGGTCCGTTCAAGCCGATCTCAACCAACGTCCCCGGAATTCAATTCTGCGAACTGTTGCCGCGAACGTCATACTACGCCGACAAACTAGCGGTCGTGCGATCTCTCTCGACTCGCGACGACAATCACGACGTGAGCGGCTACTGGCTGCTCACGGGGTATCCCTACGGTCCAGGCAGTGCGAGGCAGATCAAGCCGAACGATTGGCCGTACTTTGGCTCGGTCGTGAAGATGCTCAAGCCGAGCGAAAAGCTGCCAGCTCTGACATCGGTCTGGATTCCGGACATGATGCGGCTCAACGACAACGTGACGCCCGCCGGACAGACGGCGGGATTCCTCGGCAAGATGTGGGAGCCGGAACGATTCGTCGGCGATCCAGCGTTGCCCGACTACGAGATCGAGGGCCTGCGACTGATTGGCGACGTTACCAAAATCCGAGTCGATCGACGTCGCGATGTCTTGAAGCAACTGGAAAATCGCTTCGATGAAACGCTGCGAGGCGGATCAGTCGTGGCCTGGGATCGGCTCTCGCAGCAAGCGTTTGATTTGGTGACCAACGGCGGCGCGCGAGCGGCCTTTGATCTCAGCAAAGAATCCGACAAGACTCGCGACCGCTACGGCCGGTACACTTGGGGGCAATCATGTCTGCTGGCTCGGCGGCTGATCGAGGCGGGTGTGCGGTTGGTGCATGTCAATTGGGCTCGTGATCCCGGAGACAACGCCGTCGATAATCCGCTGTGGGACACGCACGCGCTCAACGCCGACCGGCTGCAAGATAACCTCTGCCCACAGTTCGACGTGACGTTCGCCGCACTGATGGATGATCTGACCGAACGGGGGTTGCTCGACGAAACGCTCGTCGTGGTGATCGGCGAGTTCGGACGAACTCCGAAGATCAATGCCAACGGAGGCCGCGACCATTGGGGCCACGTCTTCAGCTTCGCGATGGCTGGAGCCG
>CAZILR010000123.1:0-10448 GCA_964539995.1 uncultured Planctomyces sp. | reverse complement strand
CCTCACCGAACGACTTGAAGAACACCAACCCCGAATCCCAGCCGAGATAGCTGAGCTTGGGCTTATCGACCCCTTTGTCATCCTTGCCGGCGTCCACGGCAATTGCCGAAGGAACGGCGAACGCCATGTTGTACCCATAGGCGACCCATTCCAAACACACGATTGGGACGCAGACCATGACGCACATGAACATGTTGAGCACGTTCTTCGCGCGACACATGCCGCCGTAGAAAAGTGCGAGTCCCGGCATCATGAAGCAGACGAGCGCCGCACTGACCATCAACCAGGAGATCGATCCGGTGTCGTAAGTTCCCGCGAGATGGGCCGGAGTTGGCGTGGCCGCTGCGGCCGCGACCGGGGGAGCCTCCGTGGTCACCGCTGCCGGCGTTTCCGGTGGCTTGGCCTCTTCTTGGGCCAAGCTCACGCTGGCCATGAGTGAAAACAACAATCCGATCGACAGAAATGTCAACCACCTTCGCATCATTTTGGTCTGCTCCCTTGTAAACGAGGCATCACGGAAGCTCGCGAACCAGCGACACGCGGTTCGATTCCGCATCGCCAAAAGTGGCGACTTGGTTGAGCCAGAATCTCTTCAAGGATCAGGCTTGAACGTGGCGATCCGCGACTTGCGCCGCCGAACGTGACCTCGGTTTCAACTCATTCCCCCAAGGTCATCACCAACCGCCTACGATCCATCGAGCCGGGTTGGCCACGCCGAACCAACAGCCGCCGCGCAATCGCACAGCAACTAAGCCGCTCGATTCGCAAGCACTGTGCCGAAAAGCAGGATGAAGTCGGGCTGAGTCCATCGACTTGGAACGAACCTGTGGTTTTCAGCGGGAATTCTTCAATTTCTCACGTTCAGAAATCTTTGGCGAAAATCCGGGCGGCTCTCAGGGATGCCACGCCCTTCATCGCTGGGTGACCAGATCGAAGGCAGATCTCGTGGCAGCCGCAGCTTGCGTCGGATCCTCTGATAGGCAACGCCAGCCACGCCGCGCTTGCCGAGTCACCGCCGCGAAGTCATGCTCCGCACCACTGCGATACGAATCAGGCGGCTTCGGTCGCAGTCGGGGTCAGCCGCCGGACAATACCCGCGCAGGAGCCGTTGCCATGTCCAGCCATCCCGTATTTGGTGCCCATTACAGCCGCCGCAACGTCCTGCATACCGCACTTGTGGCCGGAGCCGCTTCGGCCCTGCATCCCATGAATCCACCCGCCATCGGCGCAGAGAAGGCAAAAACCATCGTGACCAAAGGCAACATCAAGCAGTCGATCGTCTTCTGGTGCTTCAATGTCTCTGGCGATAAGTGGGACATCGAGAAGCAATGCCAAGTCGCCAAGCAACTCGGCTGTGTGTCGATCGAATTGGGAGACCACAACGATTTCCCTGTCATCAAGAAACACGGCCTGACCTGCGCGATCGCCGGCAACCGGATGCCCGGAGCACCCTTCATGCGCGGGCTGAACAACCCGGACTACCACGCCGAAGTCATCGCCCGGACGAAAGAGGCCATCGACGGCTGCGCCGAATACGGCTACGGCAACGTCATCGCCTTCACCGGTTACAAGTGGAAGAAGGCCGAAGACCCGAACAGCGGTGAAATCTCGCTCGAAGAAGGAGCCAACAACTGCGTCAAAGCGTTGAAAGAGCTTTGTGCCTACGCCGACAAGAAGAACGTCAACATTTGCGTCGAGCACCTCAACACGCGCGACGACAGCCACCCGATGAAAGGTCATCCGGGTTATCAAGGGGATCACATCGACTACGTCGCCAACATCGCCCGTCGAGTCGGCTCGCCGCGCGCGAAGATTCTGTTCGACATTTACCACGTTCAGATCATGGACGGCGACGTCATCCGCCGCATCGAGCAGTGCAAAGACGTCATCGGGCACATCCACACGGCGGGCAATCCCGGCCGAGCGGAACTCGACGACAAACAAGAGATCAACTACCCGCCGATCATGCGCAAGCTGCTGGAGGTCGGCTACAAGGGCTATGTCGGCCAGGAATTCATCCCAACCCGCGATCCGCTCGCGGGCCTGACTGAAGCGGTCAAGCTCTGCGACGTGTGATGCGGCGACGTTATTCCGCCGCTTCCAGCAACCGCTGCCAGCGAGCGATCAGCACGCGGTGACCGCCAGACGCGGGATCGTCTTCGTCGATTTCCTTCAGCGTGCGAATCGCGGACTTCAGTTTCTGCAGCTTTGCCAAAGCGGTTGCCATCAGCGATTGGTTCACGGCAACCCAGCCGCCGCTGGAATGTTGATTGGCGTAGACGACGCATTGATCGACAACGGCCTGCATCCGATTTTGCTCGAACTGACATTGCGCCAGCCAGAAGCAAGCGTCGTCGCCAGCCATCAAATGCAGCTTGCGAACGTGAGCGTAATTCGGCTGCATCAACATCAGTCGCAACGAGCGTGTCTCCGTCGCGCTGACGACCGAAGCATCTTCCTTTTGCTTGCGGTCGGCAGACACCATTTGCAGTCCTTTCGCCGTGGGCGGGTCCACATCGTACAACTGCGCCGCCAGATAACCGGGGACGGCGTCCGCCCAGCGTCCCAGGACATGTTCCATTCGCCGTTTCATGAGCGCTCGTTCCGGCTTGGCGAATTCGATATCGAAGCCAGGACCTTCCGACTTCATCACAAACTGCTGCACACGAATCGGTGCTCCCAACGAGAGGGACAATTTGAGAAGTTCTTTTTGCTGTTCGGGAGTCAGATTTGCCGCGGATTCACGCACGATTTCCGGGTACGGCCAAATCGCCACATCGTCCGCCGACCAAGCCGCCGCCGGATGTTTCGCCACGCGCGACCACAGCCCAGGTTGATCCTCCGAGTCCTCCAACGGGTCGGCCACATTCACGGATTGCTCGCCCGACAGTTCTTGTTGCAGCCGCTTCATGCGAATCGAAAGTTGCTCCGAATGACAAATCAGTTCGACCTGCGGAGCCTCCAGCATGGCCGCCGTCAGCGAGAATTTCCCACCGCTGTCACGAGCGATCGCCGCGAGCAACTGCGGTTCGCGCTGCGCTTGTCTCAATGAGATCGGCAAACGAGGCAGCGCCGATTTTGGTTCTGCGGCGTCAGCGGTCAACGGCAACCCCAGTGCCGGATCGAACAGCAGGATGTCCTTCTCGAACAACACACCGACCAAAATGTTCTCACCACTGGAAGCTTCACCGGCCACGCGACGGGGTGAAAGAATCACCGAATCGACGTTGCGTTGCCGCAGCAACTCCGCGAACGCCCACGCGCGATCCACTGCCGTGCCCCGACCGAGCACCATCACGTCAAACGGTCCCACAGGAACTCGACGGCTGCGTGGCGGAATCAACGCGACGTTGCGAACGACGTAATCGAACAAATTCACAACGACATCGAGGTCTCTCTCCGCGTCACCCGCTGCAAACTTGGTCGCCTTGCTGGCCCACAGACAATCCCGCAAGTACGCCGCGTCCCGTTCGACGAATTGCTCCAGCGAGACCTGCTCGATCCACGCCTTCGGTAGCGACTTCAAGAGACCGTGCGGACGATGTGCCACCCAGCCTTCGCCCCGTTTCTCGGCTTCGGCTTTTGCTCCCTTGGCCCATTCGTTGAGCACCGCGATCGCTTGCTCGGAGCCAGACACGATGCCGAACTTCTCCGGCCGCAAACTTTCCATCGCATTCTGCAAGTTCCTGAGAATTCGCGAGTCTGCTTGCTGATCCGCAGTCTCGGCCTGCGACTTTCCGGGCTTGTTGACCGCCGGTGACGGTGCGCAGCCAGACCAAAACAAAACGAGACTCAACAACGCACTCAGCGAATCCCGTCGGGGCAACTTCCGGGAACAAACTCGATCGGCATCTCGCATGAAAACAACCTTCGGACAAAGAACGGGAAGAAGAATCGCTGACGTTTACTCGCCCTCTGCGGTCATTTCCAGGAACAGCGACCGCAGCCGAGACAGTTGGTTGAGCAGCCGTGTTACGTCGGAAAGACGCAGCATGTTGGGGCCATCGCTGAGTGCTCGATCAGGATCGGGATGCGTTTCAAGAAACACCGCGTCGCAACCCGCCGCCACGGCCGCTCGCGAGAGCGTCGGCACCATTTCCCGCTGACCGCCGGTCGTGCTGCCTCCCGGAGTCTGCACGCTGTGTGTCGCGTCGTAACAGACGGGAGCACCGCTGCGCTGCATGATCGGGATGCACCGAAAATCGTTGACCAATCGACCGTACCCGAATGTTGTGCCGCGTTCGGTCAACAGCACTCGCGGGCAGCCGGCCTCTTCGCACTTCTTGACGATGTGCGTCGTGTCTTCGGCCGCCACAAACTGCGGCTTCTTGACGTTGACCACTCCGCCGCTCGCGGCACACGCCGTCGCGATCGCGTGAACCAAATCGGTTTGCCGCGCGAGAAACGCCGGCACTTGCAGGATCTGACACACCTTCGCGGCAGGCTCGGCCTGCTGCGGTTCGTGAATGTCGGTCGTCACCGGCAACCCGGTGACTTCGCGCACCTTCGCAAGAATGTCGAGTCCCCGTTCCAACCCAGGTCCGCGGAAACTGTGAAAGCTCGTCCGATTGGCTTTATCGAAGCTCGATTTGAAGACCAGTTGCCAATCGTTCGCATCCGCCCACTCGGCCAACTGCTTGGCCACGTCGAGCACCAGTTGTTCACTTTCGATGACACACGGGCCGGCAATGAACAGCAGCGGATGCCCCGTGCCACATTGCATGTTGCCAATTTTGATCGGGTTGTCTGGCATGATTCCTCCCTGCCTCAAAAATTTGAAATCTCAAATTTGAAATCTCAAATACTCGGCGCGAACACTTCCAACGCCGCCGGCAGCACTTCCAGCGTCACAGGCGTGAATCCCGCCGGATCGCCATCCATTTGCCACGGGACACCGACGTCCGCTTCGATTCGCACTCGCGACGCTTTCAGGCAAGTCACATCGGGCAGCGATTGATGCCGACCAGCGATCACATGCCCTAAGTACCTCGCCATTTGAAATGTCGAGCCTTGCTGAAAAAGGCACAAGTCCAATTGCCCGTCGTCACCCGCCGCCTGCGGAGCAAACGGAATCCCCAACGCGTACGCCGGTAAATTGACCACCATCAACAGTCGAGCGACTCGCGGTTGCGATTCGTCGTCCACGAAGATTCGCAGCGGCGGATGATCGTACTTGCGGATCGAATGCCAGATCGGAGGCAGGTAATGCCATTTGCGAATGTTCCCGCGCCGATTCGCGTGAGTCCGATGCACGACCGCCGCATCGAATCCGCAGCTCGCCATCAACGTGAACCGTCGTCCGTTGAGTTGTCCCAGGTCCAGTTTTCGACGCGAACCACCCGCGATCAACTCGGCGACTTGCGTTCCTGACGGCTGAATCCCCAAATACTTCGCCAGCAAGTTCTCCGTCCCCAGAGGCAGTGTCGCGATCGGCAACCCCGGATACCGATTGACCACATCGCCGACCGTTCCGTCGCCTCCGGCCGCGACGACACAGACCAGTTGCTCGCGCGCCGCAGGATCGGCCAGCTTCGCTTGCATTCGTTCACGACTCGCAAAGAGCCGCGGCCGAATCCCACACCGTTTCAGTTCGCGAATCAACTCCAGCAAGACACCGCGCCGAGCACCCGTCCCGGATGTTGGATTCCGCTGAATCGCCACCCACGGACGCTTCATGGCAGCATCTCCAGCAGGTCGCTGAGTCGCCGCAACTCGACACCATCCGCACCGCGACCGCCAGGGAGTGGCCAATCGTGGCCGACGCGGCCGCTCCCTGGCGGTCGCGGTACGGAGTCACGATTCAAATGCACCGCCGTGATGCCGGCCGCTCGCGCCGACTCGACATCGTTCACGAAATCGTCGCCGACCATCAGCACCTCATCAGGATCGCATTCCGCGGCCTCGACGACGGCGGAGTAAAAGCCGCGATGCGTCTTACGGTATCCGACCAGCGACGAGATGACTCGACAGCGAACGTCTCGCAATTCCGCCAGACCATCGCAGACGCGATTCAGACGCGCATCGAAGTTCGACGCGACCAGCACTCGATAACCACGTTCGTCCAGTCCCTTCAAAGTCACGGCGACGTCGTCGAAACACCGCCACGACTCCGGCTGTCCGAAGTGCTCGAATAATTCCTCGAAGCACGCCGACGGATCGATCACATCCGGCAAGACGTCCTGCACAACCTGTCGCCAGAACTCGCGTTCGAATTCTTCGTTGGTCCGGCCCGGCTCACCGAACCTCACAACCGCCGATTCGTCCGCGCGGCGAAATGCCTCCGTAAACCGCCGACGGACTTCTTCGGCCGGCAGTCGTGAACCAAACCGCTGGCCGTGCAGCGCGTACGCCGCACCCACTGATGGCTCGGCGTAAATCAATGTTCCCACGGCATCCAGCGCGATGCACCGAAATCGCTTCGCCGAGCTACTCATCCGCACCTCCTTGAGTTCCACGTTTCGCAGTCTGTCGCCACTCGCACAGATCGCCAAGCCCAAGACCGGTGAGACTCGGATCCGGTTCCACGACAACACGGTTCCGTTTGGAGTACGCTGCGACACCTCACCGATCAAAACAGAACCAGCCAGCGAGTCTGCTCGTGAATCACGATCCCGCGAACGTGCCGCGATCAAACGCAAAACTCAAGGTCTTGTTCGAGGACAATCATTGCCTCGCGGTGCTCAAGCCAGCAGGAGTTTTGACGATGGGGGACCGCACTGGCGACGTGTCGATGGTCGATCTGGTCCGCGATTATCTGCGTCGAAAATACGACAAACCGGGCAACGTGTTCGTTGGAGTCGTGCATCGCTTGGACCGGTCGGTGTCGGGAGTGCTGCTGTTGGCTCGCACGAGCAAAGCGGCGGCGCGGTTGTCGGAGCAGTTTCGGAAACACACCGTTCGGAAGGTCTATCACTGCGTCGTCGAGGGACGTCCGCCGAAGCCCACTGGCGAGTTGGTCGATTGGCTGGTTAAGGATGAAGCGAAGAATCTGAGCCGGGCGGTTCGGAAGCCAGAGATCAGAAATCAGACTTCAGAAGACGAGGGAAAGCACTCTCGATTGAACTACCGTTGCTTGAAAACAACCGGATCGGTCAGCTTGCTGGAGATTGAATTGCTCACCGGCCGCAGCCATCAAATTCGGGTGCAGTTGTCGTCGCGCGGGTGGCCAATCTGCGGCGATGCGAAATACGGTTCACGGACGAAGCTCGACGGCTGGCTGGCCCTGCACGCAGAATCGTTGACCTTCGAGCACCCGACGCAACGCGAACCAATCACCGTGACTGCTCCGCACCCGTCCGAGTGGAAACGGTTTCGATGGGACTTATAGATCGCATAGGACATATCCGTCCTATGAAACTGCGGCCTTGGAGACAATTGCCCCTCGCTGGCTGATGGCTGCGTTAATGCGGACGATCTGGGTTTCCGTCAGCGACCAACTCAGCGTCTCGGCGTTCTCGCGAATTTGCTGCGGGCGTTTGGCTCCGCAGAGCGCGACGGCGATGCCGGCCCGCTGGATCGTCCAGTTGAGCACGATCTGCGAAACGGGGCGACCGAGTTCCGCCGACATCGCTCGCAGTTCATCCAAAAAGTCTTGGTTCTTCTGCCACTCGTCGCCGGAGAACATCGGATATTTCCGTCGGCCATCCTTCGGATCGAAAACATGCTCGCGCGGCAAATGACCCGCCAGGAGTCCCTTCATCAGCGGCCAGTAGACGACCGCCGCGACGCCGTGCTTGACGCACCACGGCAACTGTGAATCCTCGATCTCACGCTGCAACATGTTGAAGTGTGGCTGATACGCCGTCAGTGGACAGACCGCGTGAAACCGCGCGAGCAGTTCGGTGCTCGCGTTCGAGAGTCCCGCGCTGAGCACTTTGCCTTGCCGGATCAGTTCGCCAATCGCGCCGGCCGAGTCTTCGATCGGGACTTCCGGATCGGGAGCGTGCAAGTAGTAAAGGTCAATGCGTTCTGTTTGCAGACGTCGCAGGCTTTCGTCGCATTCGCGCAGTAAGGTCTCTGGCCGGCCACATCGAGCCTGTTTCCCTTCGACCCAGTGGATGCCTCCCTTCGTCGCCAACACGATCTTGTCGCGGTCCTGCCGCAACACGCGAGCAATCATCCGCTCGCTTTCGCCGTCGAAGCCGTAGCAGTAGGCCGTGTCGAAGAAATTGATCCCGGCATCGAATGCCCCACGAATCGTGGCCAGACTGTCCTCCTCGTTGGTGCCAATGCTAGTGATCCCGGTGATCGGCCAGCAGCCCATTCCCAGCGGCGTGACTTGCAGAGAGGTTCGTCCCAAAGTGCGAAGTGTCATGGTGAGCCTTGTCAAAACCGGTGGCGCGACCGAGCCGTAAATGTCCAAATCCCAAACTTCAATGTCCAAGGAAATCCCAAAGTTCAATGCCCAAAAGGCCGTTCCCCGCGACCTGAAAATTTGGGCCTTGGGATTTCCCTGGACATTGAGATTTGGATCTTGGGATTTCTTGCTCAGAAAGCAACGCCTTCGGCATTCGCGCTCGAATGCCGCCATCAGGGGTTGATGATTGCCTCCGCTCGTGTGTCGCGCTCTAATAACCGCCTCTTCCCGTTCTCGTGGAGCAAAATCATGAAACATAGCCCCTGGTTCGTCATGTCGGCGTCGCTGTTGGTTGTGCTCGCCTGTGGAGCGATCGTTTGGTCGGATGCCTCGCGAGCAGTCGCTCAGACCGGCACCAGCAAAGCCAAGACGAAGATCGGAACCAGTAAGACCAAGACCGGAGACTCGAAAGAAATCGATCTTCGCGCCGAGAAAACACTCGAAGCTTTCGTGGCCGACACCAGCAAACTGGCCGATGAGTACGAAAAAGCAGGCAAGTTCGAAGAGGCTCAGGAACAACTTCGCACAATCGGCAAGCTGAAACCAGAAACGCCGGGGCTGAAAGAGAAGATCGAAAAGCTCAACGAGGCGATCTTTGAAACGAACGATTTCGATATGGACCTGGATGTTGCGGATAGCTGGAAGCGGCAAGTCCAAGTCTTCAAAGGCAAACCGGTTCGCGTCGAGACGACCGGCAATTACAAGTTGATGCTGAGTGGTCCGATGGATGCCAATGGTGCCCCCACCAAAGATATTCTCAGAGACATGGTGGCCGGAGTGCGCTGCGGTGCGTTGATGGGAATCGTCGTCCCAAACTCGGATTCAGGTGCCGCCACCGGTGCGGGTGCGGGGAAAGCGGCCCGCGGTAACGACAACAAATTCGGTGAGCCATTTGAAATCGGAGACAACAAAGAGTTTACTCCGAAGGAGGATGGTGTTCTGCATCTCAACGTGAATCTGCCGGCTGGGCATAAAAGCTCCGGCAAGCTGCGTGTGCATGTCTCCGGGCACATCAAGCTTTTGTCGAAGGAGCAGCGGTGATGACCGACGTCGCCGCGTCACCGCTGCGAGTCGGCCTGATCGGATGCGGCCGCGTCGGAATGCACTTGATCGAACGATCCGCAATCGGCGGGCCTTTCCAGGTGGTCGCTGTTGATGACGCCCCCAGCGTCGGTAACTTGATCGCGCCATTTGGCGTACGATTGATGAGCCTGCAAGAGATGTCTCAGTCTCAGGACATCGACGTCTTGTGGATCACGTCGTTTTGGGAATTTCCCTTCGATTGGTCGCCTCCAGAAGTCTTCCACGGACAACACCTGATCGCGGAGGCTCCCTTCGCACTTGGGTCTCCATCCGCCGAACAGGCGTTCGCCGATACCGCCCAACGAGGCCGCCTGTTACTGGTTCATCATCCTCGGCGTGCCGATCCTGACTTCCGGCAGGCGTTGGCGGTCTCTCGCGATGAAAAAGTTGGCGAGATTCGAGCGGCGAAGTTTGTGCTGTGGAGTTATGCACGACCACCACGCGGAGCGACTCGTGGAACTCAACAGCCCTACGGCGACGAATACGCTGAGCCAGGGACAACGAAAGTTCGCTTCGTCGCGCACGCGCTCGATCAACTGGTGCAACTCGTTCCGAGCCGGCCGATCCGAGTCTCGGCGATGGGCAGTCCCGGTGTTTCCGACCTTTTCGCTGATGACTCGCTTCTGCTGCGAATCGTTTTTGAGTCGGGTTGTCTCGCCGAAATCGACATTCGACTCGATAGTCCCACGCCGCTCCAAAATGGCTGGACGCTGACCAGTGAGCGAGGCGGGTACGCAAACGGGCGGCAATACACTCTGACCGATGACGGCGAGGTCTTCGATTCGCCGGTGACGATTTCGGATGACGCTGAGGCCGATCAATTCGAGTGGCTGGCTCGCGAGATTCGATCGGGCACACCGAATGCGAGCGAAGAAGTTCACGCCCGCGCGGTGGTGGCACTGCTGGACGGGGCACAACGGTCGCTCGTCACCAGCCAGGAGGTGACGCTCGGCTGGCGGTCAGATGAATGACGACCTGCCAACCGATCACTTCTGCGTCCAATAGTCCA
>CAZILR010000122.1:0-10462 GCA_964539995.1 uncultured Planctomyces sp. | reverse complement strand
GCGATCGCCGCGATCGTCAGCATCGCGAAGGACATCCGCTCGATGGGCTCGCGCACTTCGGCGAGGTCGATCTTGGAAACCAATCCCCAGGTGACGGCTTTGTCGCCGTCGCTGCCGGCATGAACGGTGATCGGCTGCCAGGAATCGAGCACTTCGCGACCGCGATAGTCGGTCGATCGTTTCGTTGCCGATTTGCCAGCGAGCGCGCCGCGAGCTGCTTCGGTGTCGAGTTCGATCTCCGGATTGAGGATCGTCGATTTCCCTTTGATCCGTCCGCTCGCATTGAGGTCGCTGACGAATCGCGAGTTGTTGCGGAACAACTTGTCCGCGCCGACCGCGTAAGTTTCCCCTGTTTGGCCGAGTCCCGTCCGCTCCTCCAAGATCGCCGAGACTTGGTCGATCGGCATTTGGAAAGCGACGACGCCGACTTTCTTGCCCTCGTCGAAAATCGGAGCGGACAGAAACATCGCCGCTTGGTCGTAGGACGGGGCATACGGCTCGTAGTCCACAAACGCGACGAATTCCGGCGAGTCTGATGCGGCGGCCTTTGCGAACGCACGCCCCAAGTTGGTCTTCGCGTATGGCCCGTCCTTCAGTGACGTCGTGAATTCCAATTCCTTGAAGCACGAATAAATGACGTCGCCCGTTTCGAGGTCCGCCAGAATGACGTCGTACAGCCCGAACTTCTCCTGGAAGGAGCGGATCACCGGATGGTACTTGGCATGATGATCGCTGTAGGTCGAGCGATCGCCCGCTCGGTCCAACTGCTGCTTGTGGCCCAGCGGGTTCGGATTGCTTCGCAGATACTCGTACTGCAAATAGACCGACTCGTCGTCCAGCGCATCGAACAAGCCTCCGAGGTCGGGAGACTTATTGGGATTGTGCTTGAGGTACTCGTCGTTGAATTCATTCGAGTAGTAGGTGCGGAGTTGCTTGCGGAGGGCCTCCAATTCCGTCGGTGTGATTTCGGATTCCTCGATCGCCGTGCGGAACGAGACACGGAAGTCCCGCATCGCTTCGATGACCATCCGATTCTCGGCGAACGTGGCGATCTGAGCTTCCAACGATTGGAAGTGCTGCTGCAACTGAGTCGCCTTGATCGAGCGGACCGCTTCCAACTGAGCGACCGACTTCGCCATCACGGCTTGCTCGGCGCTGAAGTACACGGCGGCCCCCAACACCAACAGCGGAATCACGGCGACGATGAACATCCCCAACAGCAACTTGCTGCGAATGCTGGTGCTCACAGCTCGGAACCAGCCCGAACTCGTCACGCGACTTCCTAAATCTCTTGGCTCATCCATGTCACGACCCTCGTGAAGAACACCGTTCGATCCGCTCAATTCCGAATGCACCTGCCACGGCGCGCCGAGTCCCCGAAGACTCCGCGCACGAAGCTGAGGAAAAATGCGCCATGAATCCCGAAAGGCAAACGCCTTCCCGATGGGGAAGCCTTTGCGGTGATGTTGCTTTTCGGCATCACGCCGCCCGTCCCGATTGCAGCGGTTGACCGGCGGGGAATCCGAGCGGACGGCTGTTTGTCGGCGCGATCGCTACGACCCGCATGTCGAACGGCCATCCAGCGCGATTCGCTGACCGGCAACATTTGCCGATTCGGACGACCGGCAGAGATTGCCGATCAGCGAGAGTCGTCGAAGAGCGCTTGGGACGCTCGGACAACTTTGGGAGCTGCACCTCGGTAGCTCTGGCACGTCGGCGAGATCGCCGCACTATTTGAAAGGGTATGACATGCGCAAGTTCGTTTTGGGATTGATCGCGGTGGCCGGATTGGTCGCCATGTCGGATTCGGCAAGCGCTCGCGAACGACGCTTCCTGTTGATGACGTGGGACGATGGCCGTGGCTACTCGCAACAGCCAGTCCAGTACGCTCAGCCACAACAACAGCAGTACTACTACCAAGAGCAACGTCCCAACATGTTCCAAGGGATGTGGGAAATGGAACAACGCAAGAACGCTTGGCTCCGTCAGACCTTCTTCGGCCGGTAATCCTCCGCCGAATCTCCTCTCGAATCAGACGCTCGCAAGATCACCGCAGGCACGGCGGGGCGATGTTGCGAGCGTTTTCGTTTTCACTCAGCACCGCAGGGAGTCACGATCATCGACCAGCAGATTTTGCCACAGCCACAAAGTCGTCCTGATCGGCAAAGTGAACCCAATTTGCACAAACCTCGCTGAAGTCAAAGTCTCACAACGCACGATGTTCTCCTGACACGAACAGATTGCGCTCGTCGAGCGCACCCAGTCCCCCCACTGGCACGGAGGCCAACATGGTTTTGCGGAAATGGCTCAGCTCTTTGACCAATCGTCCTCGCACGGATCGCGCTCGTCGCCGAGCACCCAATCAAGCGCAGCGCGAAGTGCAAGCGGCACCGCAACTGATCGCCGAGGCTCTCGAAACTCGGCAGGTCCTGTCGGCGGTTATTGCGGGAATCGAGACCGATCACGGAGTCGATGCTTCCGACGAGATCACGAATTCCGGCACGTTTGATCTGCACGGGACAGCGGCGGGGGATTCGGTGTTGCAGATCACTCGTAACGGCAGCTTTGTCGGAGCGATTCTGGTCAACAGCGACGGAGCGTGGCGGTTCGCTCAGACGAACTTGGCGGAAGGGAACTACGAGTTCTCGGCGAACGACGGCGAAGGCTCGTCGTCGTTGTCCGTGCGGATCGACAAGACCGCTCCGACGGCCACGCTTTCGACATCGGTGTCCGGGCCGACGAACGCGGCGACGTTGCCGATTAGCCTCAACTTCAGCGAGGCGGTCGATGGACTGTCGCTGGAGGATTTGGTCATCGGCAACGGGACCGCCAGCAACTTGTCGGGCAGCGGCACGAGCTACACATTCGATGTCACTCCGACGAGCGACGGCGAGGTGACGATTGGTCTGAACGCAAGCACGGTCATCGACTTGGCTGGCAATGCCAACGGAATGACGGCGAGCTTATCGATCGACAGCGACCGGACGGCTCCGGCCGCTCCGAGTGTCAGCGATCCCAGCGGCAGCAGCTTGACGAATTCGAGCAGCGCGACGATTGCAGGTTCAGCCGACGCGGGGTCACTCGTGCGGTTGTACCGCGATGCGGATGGCAGCGGCACGCTCAGCGAGGGTGACACGCAAGTCGTCCAGCAGCAGTTGGGCGAGGGCGAATCGAGCTTCTCGTTCAGCGCGGGCCTGACGGCGGATGCGGACAATCGGTTCGTCGTGACAGCGAGCGACTCGGCGACGAATGAATCGACGGCGAGCGCGGTGCCAACGATCACGCAAGATTCGACGAACCCGACGGCGTCGATTTCCTTCGGCGTCACGGGACCGACGAACGCGGCGAGCATTCCGGTGACCGTCAATTTCTCTGAAGACGTCAGCGGTTTCGATGCGAGCGATGTCTCGGTCGGCAACGGCACGCTCAGCGATTTCGTGAGCGTCAGCGCGACGCAAGCGACCTTCAATGTTGCTCCGTCTGCCGACGGCAACGTGACGATCGACATCGCGGGCGGAGCGGCCAGCGACGCGGCGGGCAATTCGAGCAACGCGGCGACTCAGGCCAGCATCGGCAGCGATACGACCAAGCCGACGGTCTCGTTCACTCCGGTTCTCAGCGCCGCGACGAATGTGTCGCCGCTGCGAGTCACCGTGCAGTTCAGCGAGGACGTCGCCGGTCTCGACCTTTCCGATTTGTCGATCACCAACGGCAGCGCGAGCGACCTGACTGGTTCGGGATCGTTGTACTCGTTCGATCTGACTCCGGCGGCGGATGGCGAAGTGGTCGTGTCGTTGGCCGGAGACGCGGTCGCGGATGCGGCGAGCAACACGAACAACTCCGCCGAGTATCACGTCCAATCAGATCGCACCGCTCCGGGGACGCCGAGCGTCTCTTCACCGGCGGCGACGACGCTGACAAATGCGGCTTCGATTTCCATCACGGGATCGTTGGCGGCGGCCGAGGACACACTCGTCCGCGTGTACCGCGAATCGGACGGCAGCGTCGCGGGCGAGCAACTGCTGCTCGGCGGACTGACCGAATTCAGCATTTCGGTCACGCTGACGGCGAACTCGTCGGATCGCTTCTTGGTGACGGCCAGCGATTCGGTGGGCAACGAATCGGCCAGCGTTGCGACGGCAGTCGTCACGCAAGACTCACACGCTCCGGTGACGACGGTCGCGATCTCCGGCTCGAATCCGAGCAACGCGACGACGCTGTCGGCGTCGGTCAGCTTCGATGAAGACGTGATCGGCTTCACGGCGGATGACGTGACTGTCTTCAATGCGACGCTCAGCAATTTCGTCGCGGTGGACGGGTCGCACTTCACGTTCGATCTCACGCCGACGGAGGACGGAACGGTGACCGTCCATGTCGCGGCAGAAGCGGCCAGCGACGGAGCAGGAAACACCAGTGGCGCAGCGAGCACTTCGATCGAGAGCGATCGGTCGGCTCCGCTCATGAGCCTCACGGCTCCGGAGGGACCGACCAATTCGGCGACGCTCGACTTCACGGTCATGTTCTCCGAAACCGTGATGGGCCTGACGACCGACGACTTCAGTGTCACCAACGGCAGCATCGAGAGCCTGACCGGCAGCGGGGCCGAGTATCATTTGATCGTCACCCCAACGTCGGACGGCCTAGTGAGCGTGAGCCTCGCGGACGGCGCGGCCTCCGATGCAGCCGGAAACACGAGCAGCGGAGCTTCGGCTCAGGCACACAGCGATCGTACCGCTCCGACCGTGTCGATCCTGTCAGAGTCGAATGAACTGACGAATGCCGAGTCGATTGAGGTCACGATCACCTTCAACGAAGCGGTGGACGGTTTCAGCGCCGAAGACTTGTCGATCGTCAATGGATCGGCCAGCGATTTCGGCGGCAGCGGTTCGAGCTACTGGTTCACACTGACTCCGACGAGCGACGGGACGGTCACAGTCGACGTCGCTGCTGACGCTGCACAAGATGCGGCGACGAACGGCAATTCGACCGCGACGCAGTTCTCCATCGTCAGCGACCGCACGGCTCCGTCGTTCAGCTTCATCTCGTTGACCGGTACTCAAGAAGAAGGCTCGCCAATCTCCGCCGAACTGGGAGTCAGTGATGCATCCGCGATCACAGAATTGAGTTGGGCTGCGGGTGGTGGTCCCATTTTCACAAACAGCGTGGAATACGCGGAGGGAAACACCGGCGCTTCGATCAACTTCACGCCGCTCGACAACGGCATGTATCAGGCGACGCTGACGGCTACGGATGCGGCCGGCAATAGTTCAACGGCCGACGTCATTGTGGAAATCAACAACGTCGCTCCGACGGCGAACGACGACATGGTCTCGCTGGCTGGAAGTGCGGGAGATGATTGGGTCTCGCTGGTTTACGAGGACGATGTTCTCGAAGGCGAAGGCTTGCTCGACAACGACACCGATCCAGCGGGAGAGAATGATCCTCTGGCCGTCGTGGATTACGACACGATCAGCGAGCATGGCGTGCCCGTGACCGTCTACAGTGACGGCAGCTTCACCTACGATCCGACGACCTCGGAGGAGGCTCAGTCGCTCGGAGCCGATGAAATCGGGTACGACACATTCAGTTACACGATCGCGGACGGCGATGGTGGCGAGAGCAGCGGCACGGTCACGGTCGAGATTCACGGAGTCAACGACGCTCCGGTGTTGAACGACACGGCGGCAGTGCGGCTCGACGCGATCGACGCCAACGACGTCTACAACCACGGCGTGGACATCGAGACATTCGCGTTCGATCGCATCGACGAAATCGACGCGAACGACTTGATCGGCATCGCGGTGATCGGCTTCAGCCGAGCGACCACGCGCGGCGATTGGGAGTTCTCGACGGACGGCGGCGAATCGTGGACGACGATCGACGGAGTCAGCGAACACAACGCGCTGCATCTCGTCGCCGACGGTCAGACTCGGTTGCGGCTGCGGCCCGACGGATCGCACACGGGAACGGCGCGGCTAACCGTCCGAGCCTGGGACGGATCGAACGGCGTCACCAGAGAGGCCTACTCCGATATCACCGGCACCGGTGACACGGCGGCCTACAGCTCCGACACGATCACACTGCGGCAGACGGTGTTGTCCGCCGGACGTGACGCGACCATCGCGGTTTCCGACACGTTCGAGACCAGCACGGATGGCGACTTCGGCCGGTTCGCCGCGTTTTACGAAGGGGACGAATCGTTTGACGGCGAATCCTACGACGACGAGTTCAACGAGGACGAGTCGGAAGAATTCTTCGAGACCGACGAGTACGACGACTCTCCAGAGTACCGCACACTGGGCGGTGAGCCGCAGTTTGCGAGCGTGAGCGGCAACGTGCTGGACAACGACATCGACCCGGACACGGCGTTGCCGGATGGTGTCAGCGTTCAGTTCGCGACGAATCTTGACCTCAGTCTGCTGGGTCAATCGTTCGGTGCTCCCGGCGACGTGCCGGCGTTGGCGATCACTCAGTTCGGCGTGCTGCACTACGAATCCGACGGGAGCTTCGACTACATCGCCGAGCCAGGATTCTTCGCCTCGCTGGGAGAGGGAGAGACGGCCGTCGATGGCTTCCTGTACTTCGTGACCGACGGACGATTGACGAGCAATGTCGCCGCCGTGTCGATTCTCGTGACCGGCGTGAACGACGCGCCGTTCGTCACGATGCCCCTGTCCGATGCGGTCGCGGTGGAAGGGCAACGATTCTGTCTCGGCTTGCCGGGCGGCTTGTTCGAGGACGTGGACACCGGCGACTCGCTGACGGTCACGGCCACGAAAACGGATGGTTGCCCGTTGCCGGAATGGCTCAGCTTCGACGGCGATCAACTGAAATTCCGAGGCACTCCGTCGGAGGACGATCTCGGCACGATCTCGCTCCGACTCACCGCGACCGACGAGCACGGTTACTCGACGTCGCTCGACTTCCAGTTGGAGGTCGTCGATGTCAATCACGCGCCGACGGCCGGGACGCTGGAAGATGTCTCGGTCAACGAGGGTGACACACTCACTCTGACGCTACCCGCGGATCTCTTCCACGATTCCGATGCCGGCGATGAATTGATCGTGGGAATCAACGATGCCAACGGCTACCAGCTTCCAGGCTTCTTCGCGTTTGACGAGAACACCGGCACACTGACCGTCACGCCGGGTTGGTCGGACGCGGGCGAGTACGAAGTCTTCGTGACCGCAATGGATTCCGCAGGCGACATTGTCTCGACCGGATTCACCGTGTCGGTGCTCAACACTCGGCTCAACATCCATGTGACCGGCCACGCGGACGATCCGAACGAAGCGTGGTCGCTGTTCGCGGACGGCGACGGACTGCTGCACATCACTCGCAACGGCGTCGATGAAATTGCACCGGTCTCGCTGGATGAGGTGCAGTCGGTGACGCTCGACACAGGAGACGGCAACGACACGGTCACGCTCGCAGCCTCGCTGAACGACGTCGATGAAAACGACGGTGGAAGCGATGGCGGCAGTGATGGAGGCGAAGACGACGGTGGCCTGTTCATCAACCTGGGAGCCGGCAACGACTCCGTGGATGCAACGGCCCTCAGCTTCTCCGTCCAGGTCTTTGGCGGTGACGGCAACGACTTGATGCTGGGCGGCACTGACTCAGACTTCTTCTCGGGTGAGGCCGGCAACGACACGTTGATCGGTGCGGGTGGAGATGATCTGCTGCTGGGCGGCGACGGCAATGACACGCTGCGAGGCGGTGCCGGCAATGATTCGCTCGATGGCGGTGCCGATAACGACTTGGTCGTGGGCCAAGGCGGTGGCGATCTGCTGCTCGGCGGCACCGGCAACGACACCGTCGATGGCGGAGTGGGCAACGACTCGATGCTCGGCAACGACGGTAACGACTCGATGACCGGCGGCACCGGTCACGACATCGTCATCGGCGGAGCGGGCAATGACACGCTGCTCGGCAACGAAGGGACCGACACCCTGATCGGTGGCAGTGGCATCGACAGTCTGAGTGGCGGCACGAGCCACGACGTCGGTGTCGGCGGCGAAGGTGACGTCTCAGTTCGTGGCGGAGCCGGTCAATCCGACACGGGCGACGTGCTCCGCGGAGACGTCGAAACCGCCAACGAGACGTTCGACATCAAATACGAATGGGAGTTCTCGACGTTCGGCTTGGTGTAGAGTCCGACTACAACTGACGAACCCCGTCGAGTTCAACTCGACGGGGTTTATTTTTTCAGAGCCAGAACGAGTTCGTGGGTGGCCTGCATCCAGTCCGCGACAGCGCGAGCGTCGGGATTCGCTGAGCTGCTCAATTCGCGAACGACATTCGTTTGATCCTGCTCCGGCCGGTTCTGGCTGAGCTTGAACTTCCCTTCGATGCGTGTAATCGGCATCTCGAACCCGACGATGCTCTTCAAAAGGTTGCGCCGAAAGTCCTCCGGCAACTGGTTCGGCCACGGCTGCGCCCGGTTGGATTCGTAGCGTTGGACCATCTCGTCAAGTAGCGACTCCAACCACGCCTCGTCTTCGATGACGCGCGGGACGCCATAGGCATGAACTGCGATGTAGTTCCACGTCGGGACGGCCAACTCGGTCGCGTACCACGACGGCGAGATGTAGGCATGCGGCCCGGAAAAGATCGCCAGTGACTCGGTCTGGTTCGCGAAGTGTTGCCACTGCGGGTTCGCTCGCGCGACGTGGCCGACCAGAACTCCTGCCGTCCCTGGCTGAGGTTGATGCAAGACCGGCAAGTGCGTCGCGAACGGCACGCCATCCGCCGTCGTGATCAACGTCGCGAAGCTGAAGCGGCGCATCACCTCGACCAGTTTGTCCGGGTCGGTCACTTCAAAGGACTTCGGCACATACATGGCGGACATCTCACGGACGAAATTGGTCGATCGAGCCAGAATTGATACCGTGTCGTGAGATCAATGACCAACGAGTCGTCGCAGGCACTCGCGCGGCAAACTCAAACAGCGAACGATACAGTGCCGACCGTCAGGACTTTCTCCGTAGCAGAGCCAACGAATTCGATGCTCTCCAACTTCTTGCAACTCAGTGACCGCATTTGGGCGTTGCCGGTGATTCACGGCAGCGGGGATTTCGCCATTGAAGTCCGCCGCGTGATGTTGGCTCAAGAATTTGATTGCCTCGCCGTGCCACTGCCGCCGTCGTTTCAGGAGCAGGTCGAAGAGGCGGTCGCCGAGTTGCCGAACTTGTCGCTGGTCGTGCAGCCGGAGCCGTTGTCGTTTGAGAATTGGCAAACGGACGAAAGCGAAAGCGACGACGAGTTGGCGGCGGATGAGTTCGCGTCGCAGTCGGACGGCCAGGACGAATTGAGAGCGTGCAGTTATGTGCCGATTGATCCGTGTCAGCCGGTGATCGCCGCGCTGCGGATCGCTCTGCAAGAACGGATGCCGCGAGCATTCATCGATCTCGAAACGGCGAACTTCGTCAGCCTCGCGGCATTCTATCCCGATCCATATCCGGTCAAGCAGGTCTCGATCGACCGCTTCGCGGCGGCGCTGATGCCGACCGTGCCGCGCATCCCCGAAGGGCAACCGGAAGCTCGCGTCGTGTGGATGGCGAATCGGCTGCGCGAGCTCGAACGACGGCATGAGCGAATCCTCTTCGTCTGTTCGATGATGGACTGGCCGTGGATCAAAGATGCCTATCACGACCGACGCGAGGATCTCGCTGAGGACGACGATGTCGAGCCGACCGGCATCTTCGCGAACGATCCGTTGACTCACGTTTTCTGGTTAGGCGAGCTGCCGTTCATCACCGGCTTGTACGAGCAAGCTCGGCAGTCGTTGGACGACGACGAGAACTTGTCGATCGACGGCGTGAAAGCGCTGCTGCTGGCGACTCGTGATCGCTATCGCCGTGAGCTGAAATCGCGCGCTCGCAAGATCACGCCCAAGACGCTGCGGACGTTTTTGCATTACGTCCGCAACCTGTGTCTGATCGAACGCCGGATGACGCCCGATTTGTATTCGCTGATCCTCGCCGCCAAACAAATCGCCGGAGACCAATTCGCGATCACGTTGGCGGAGATGGCGCGCGAATACGGTGGGGCAGGTTGGAAACCTGCCACGGAAAACGCGGACGGGACGGGCAGGTTGGAAACCTGCCCCACTTTGCGGATGACCAACGGCGTCGCGCAGCTTCCAGATGACGACGTGGTCCGCATGAAGAGCCGCTTGCCGGGGCAGGCGATTGTCTGGCGGTCGCTGGAACTCAAGCCGAAAGCTCCGAAGATCGACCAGGATCAATGGCGGCAGCGCTGGAATCCGTTTCATCAGTGCTCGTGGCCGGAAGAGGATGTCGCGATCGAGAAGTTTCGCACGCACATCAAAGAGGCCGCACTGGCGATGCTCGGTGCAGACCTCGTGCGCACCGAAAAATTTTCGACGAGCTTGAAGGACGGCCTCGACATCCGCGAGACGCTGCGTAACTGGCACACGGGCGAGCTGTATGTGAAGGTC
>CAZILR010000121.1:5062-10519 GCA_964539995.1 uncultured Planctomyces sp. | reverse complement strand
GCAACGCCGCGAGATCGGTTTGGTCGCAGTATTCGGCGGAGGGATTGAGCGTGTTGGTCGGGACTCGGCCATAGATCGCCTTGAGCTTTGCTTCGCTGCGATACGCGCTGTTCTTGCCGAGATAACTGTTGAGATCGACTCCCTCACCCGCGCCAAGCGTCCCGAAAGTGTAGATCGGGATCAGCCGATTGCTGTGCGTGCCCCACTCCTTGTAGTTCTTCGGATCGACGCCCCAATGAGCGACTGTCGATTGGCCGTTCTTGATCGCAGCCGTTTGCAGGTCGCGCAGATGATCGGCGGCCAAGGACGGAGCGGCCATCAGCAGGCACAGACAGAGAAACAACAGCTTTCGCATGAATTCGCTTTCCACAGAGTCGTCGGACGCCGACACAATTGGATCATGCTCGCTGCGATTGGTGAATGCAGCAAGTGTCCCGCTTGTCTCACAAGCCGCGACCCTCCCCAAGCCGAGTGGCGAGCGATAGAAAGCCACTCCTTCGGCCTAGCCGAGAAGTCTGTGCTTTCGGAATTCATTCTGCGGGATACTGCGCATGATTCGCTTGATCTGTTGTTGGTTGGTTTGTGGTGTTCTCGCGAGTTCGTCGGCATTCGCGGCGCAGCGAGTGATCCTGCAAGGGAACGGTAAGCTGACGATCGTGAAGACCGATGGCTCGACCGAATGGGAAATGAACTGGGGCGGGATTCACGACATTCACGTTCTCAAAAACGGACACATTCTTGTCCAACAAGGAGCCGCCAAAGTTGCAGAAATCGACCCGGAGACGAAGAAGGTCGTCTGGTCGTATGACTCAGCAAATCAAACTGGGAACGCTGGGAAGCAGGTCGAGGTTCACGCCTTTCAACCGTTGGGCGAGGGGCGACTGATGATCGCCGAATCGGGACCGGCGCGGATCATCGAAATCGACCGTGAAGGCAAGCGGTTACACGAAATCCCGTTGAAGGTCAATCGGCCGAATGCGCACACCGACACGCGGTTGGTTCGCAAGCTGACGACCGGCAACTACCTCGTCTGTCACGAAGGGGACGGCTTCGTCCGCGAGTACCACGGGAGATCAGGCGAGGTCGTTTGGGAGTACGAAGTCCCGCTGTTCGGCAAACAACCGAAAGGTGGCCACGGCCCGGAAGCCTTTGGCAACAAATGCTTCGCCGCCGTGCGACTGCCGAATGACCACACGCTGATCTCGACCGGGAACGGACACAGCGTCCTCGAAGTCACGGCCGACAAGCAGATCGTTTGGAAGATCGAGCAAAACGATCTCCCCGGCATCACGCTCGCCTGGGTCACGACTCTGGAAGTCCTGCTAAACGGCAATTACCTGATCGGCAACTGCCACGCTGGCCCGAATCAGCCGTTGCTGATCGAATTGAATCCGAAGACGAAAGAAGTCGTCTGGAAGTTTGAACGTCACTCGACCTTCGGCAACGATGTGTCGAACTCGCAAGTGCTCGATCCCGGTGGGACGAGCCTCCGCTGACTCAGCCATCACCACCTGTTTTCTTCAGCCTCCGAGGACCAACATGCGAACCATCTTCTCAATTTGCTGCATCACGTTGATTGCTCTCTCCGGCCTGACCCGCGCCGAGGACAAGGCTCCGAAACCGCTCAAGGCTTTGCTGATCACTGGCGGTTGTTGCCACGATTACTCGAAGCAAAAGGACTTGCTCAAAGCGGGCCTCGAAGCACGGGCTCACGTCATCGTCGATCAAGTTCACACGGACGACACCACCACGAAGGCCCGCTTCGCGATCTACGAGAAGGCCGATTGGGCGAAGGGCTACGACGTCATCATCCACGACGAATGCACCTC
Source organism: uncultured Planctomyces sp. (assembly GCA_964539995.1). Taxonomy (GTDB): domain Bacteria; phylum Planctomycetota; class Planctomycetia; order Planctomycetales; family Planctomycetaceae; genus SXKJ01. The sequence goes on along the minus strand of CAZILR010000121.1, from coordinate 8,690 downwards.
CGACGTCAAGGAGATGCCGTATGTCGAGAACATTCTCAACGCCCACAAGGGCGGCATTCCGGCGGTCAACCTGCACTGCGCGATGCACTGCTACCGAGTCGGCACCGACGACTGGTTCAAGTTCGTCGGCATCCACTCGACCGGCCACGGCCCGCAAAAGCCAATCGACATCACCTTCGTCGATCGCGAGCACGGCATCACGAAGGGACTCTCCAATTGGACCACGGTCAACGAAGAGCTGTACAACAACATCAAGCTCTTCGACACGACGAAGCCGCTCGCTCGCGGCACGCAAGACACCGGCAAAAAGGTCGATGACTTCGTCGTCGCCTGGACCAACGAGTACGGTAAGTCGCGTGTCTTCAGCACCACCTTGGGCCACAACAACGCCACGGTCGGCGATCCGCGCTACCTCGAACTGGTCACACGCGGCCTGCTCTGGTCGTGCGACAAGCTCAACGATCAGTACCTTAAGCCAGCGAAATAGTCGAGCTGGCGGAGCCGATGCGACGAGAGAGAGCGGTCTTTCGCTTGCGAGAGCAGGTCTGGGGAGGTGGGAAACCTCCATCTTGACCCTCTTCGGGAAATCTGGGACAAGCCGTTCCCCTCCGACCGGTCTCGGACGACTGGTCACTGTCCTCTCGTGTTTTCGTCACCGCCAGGGATGGCAATATGCGTGGTTGCCTGAGTGCCCCGCGTCACTGCGGATCGAATGCTTGCTGGCTGGCATTGTGCCTCGGCTGGCTGAGTATTTCCGGCTGCGCCAACGTCGTCGAGACGCGCACCATTGAGTTATTCAGCAAGGCGCTCGAAAGCGGCGACTTGCAGAAGCTCAAGAGCGCGACCTCAACGAGCTTTGAAGAGCGGGCTTTGCGGCAGGATGTGGCGTTGGACGACCTCAAACTGCTGCGGTTGCCGACCGGCGATCTGGAAATCGACAAAGTCGAAGAAGTTTCGCCGACGGTGAAGCGCGTCACCGTGATGGTCGGTGAATCGAAACAAAAGCTGAAGTATCAATTGAAGCTCGACCAACAGACCAAGAAGTGGGTCGTTGACGACATTTATCTCAAGCAGAAAAAAGACGGTGTCACCGCCACGAAATCCGTCACCGAGCAAATGGACTTGCTCCTTTCGGTGCGTGAATTCCTCGACGCCTGGAAAGAGGGGGACCGCGACGACGTGCTCCGCACGATCACTCCCGAATTCGCGGAGACATTGCGACCACTGCCTCCGGCGTACCTGAACCGGCTGACGCAGCAAGTGGTCGGCAAGCAAAAGACCGGCAAGCGGCTGCAACCGCGAGCACAACTGGATGAAAACACGGCCCACATCCGTCTGCCGATCGCGGTCGGTGAGTTGTGGCTGACGGCAAAACGTGCGGATGGTCACTGGCTGGTCGATGAAGTCGAAGTCAATTCTCGCGAAGAGAAGGAAGCAGTTCCCTCGACGCGGCAACTGGCCCAAGTCACTCACGCGGCGACGGCGTTCCTGGCCGCGTATCACGCCGGGGACAAGTCGCTTCTGCAATCGCTCTGCACGCCGAAGTTCTTCAGCGGCAGTCTCGCCCCCGCGAATCTGTCGCATGTGACGCTGCCCAGCGGCGACGTGCCGGCCGACAGTGTGCAGATTCATGTCGCGTGGCAAGGCTTCTCCACAGCGGATGCTCAAGAGGCCAAGCTGCGCGGCAAGCATTCCGACTTCGTGGTGGAAGGGCCGAATGAAGTGCTCAAGTTGAGCCTGCTCCGCGAAGAGGCGGACGACTCGGACCACAAGGCCAAATACCTGATCGAAGAAGTGACGTTGTACGAACTCGAAAGCCGGCAGGAGAAACGGCTATCCGCGCTCTTCACCGCTCACGCGCTGGTTCAGATTTATGCGGAAGCGCTGGCTTCTCGTGACGTCGATACGCTCCGCTCGAACGCTTCGCCCGATTTCGAGCGTCGCGTATGGCGTTCGTTGCACGCCGGCACGCTCGACAAAATGCCGCTCAACGAAATCGAAGACGTTGCGCCCAAGGTCCAATCGACGGTGTTCAACGGTTCGATCACCGAAGTCACCGTCACGCAAGGTTCACGAGCGTTGACCTACATGCTGCAAGATCGGCAGGGCGAACTGCTGGTCGATGACGTTTTGATGCCCACCATCGGCCGCCCCAGCTCGCTGAAGGCCACGCTGGAGCTGATGTTGCCGGTACTCGACTTCGCCGACGGAGCACGATTGGGACAACTCGACGCTCTGCAACGTCACTCTTCACGCGACTTCAATCGCCTGGTGTGGCATGTGGCCCCCAAGATTCCCAACAGCGGATTCGACATCGCCCAGCACCTGCAGACCCCGCTGGTTTCCATCGAGCAAACCGATGACCGAGCCTTGCTGGTCCTGGGCAACGACAAATTCGGAGCACACGTCACGCTGATCCGCGAGTCGGGCCGGTTCGTCATCGACGAACTACTGCTGATCACCGGCACGATGCCGCGCGATCACGTTGAACTGAAACGCCATCTGCGAATGCTCATCGCGAGCTACGGCGTCGGCAAGCAGCCACGAGAAGAAATCAAACAGGTCAGCGGCGGGCGATAGCCCTTCGCAACTCGGACGCCCACATCCGAACGCCCGGCCGTCAGTACTCACACAACGGAGACCTCCCACGATGGACGACGCACTGCCGCTCAAAGCGAAACTTCGCCACGGACTCTGGCTGTTGCTCTGCCTGACGAGCATCAGCGGACTCGTGGCCGACGAGGGCGAGGCGGTGCGGCTGGCCTACAAGTTCCAGCCCAGCGAATCGCTGCACCTGGAATACAAGCAAGAGATGACGATGGACATTCGGCATCCCGATTTCAAACGCAAGATGGTCAGCCAGGTGATCTCGAACAAGCATCTGCGGATCATCTCGGTCGATACGAACGGCAACGCGCTCGTCGAGCCGGTCATCGACCGCACACGCATGACCAGCCAGCAAGACGATGATCCAGAATCGAAATTCGATTCGGCCGAGGGCGCGGACAGTTGCCCGGCGGAGTACCGTCCGCTGCTGGCCGCCGTCGGCAAGCCGTTGGTGCGAATCAAATTTGCTCCCAACGGAAAGCTCCTCCAGGCGGACAGTGTGATTGGCGACGCCAAAATCGCCGACGATTTCAAAAAGGATCCGATGCTGAATTTTTTGATCGTCTTACCGGATCAACCGGTGCGAGTCGGCGACACCTGGAAAGACGAATTTGAAGCGATCGCGCAACTGGACAAGACGCTCAAGCAAGGAGTCAAACTCCGCCGCGAATACCGGCTGCTGAAGCTGAACGGCTCACAGGCCGAGATCGAATTGAAGACCGCCTGCTTGACGCCGCTCCGCGATCCGATGATCGAGATGCAAATTGCCGGGCGATTGCTCAGCGGAAAAATTGTCTTCGATCACCAACTCGGCCAGATCCTCTCGCGCGAGATGAACGTGGAAAGCCAAGTTCTCAACGGTGCCGGGGCCAAAACGATGGTCAACACCGTGATGACGCAGTCCGAACGCCTCGTCCCGAATCCGAAAATTGCGAAACGCGAGCAATGAACTGAAATCCCGTAGGGTGGGTCGAGTCATCGAGACCCACCAGAAACTGCGTCATGCACGGTGGGTCTCGAT
>CAZILR010000121.1:0-5052 GCA_964539995.1 uncultured Planctomyces sp. | reverse complement strand
TGTCCCGGCTCCACCCCGGGGGGTCCCCGCCCCCCCGACCCACCCTACGAATCAGCGACCCTTCGAAACCGACCGCATGATTAAACGTCACGAACTTTCGCGTCAGTCCGAAAGCCTGCTGTTCGCCGCGCGCAAAGTCGCGGAGGACACCGAGGCGGTCGCGGTCGTGATGTTGGCCGAGGTGCCCTACAACTTCGCCGAGATTCGCGACTCGCTCAAAAAGACGCGACTGATCGTGACGTCCGACAAGCCCGACGTGCAGCAAGCGGCCAAAGAGGACGAAGTTGCCATCGTGCCGTTGCAAGACGAACCGCAGACTCGGCAGTACCAAGTCAGCCAAGCGTTGCTCGAAGCGATCAGCGACGAACTGCTGCGCAGCGGCGACGCGGTCGTCGCGGTCTACGCCGGCTTCGACAAAGAAATGCTCGACACGCTGACCTACATCCGGCTTGGCGAACACCTGACCTCGCTGACTTCGCGCGACTTGCAGATGCTCGAAACTCAAGTGCCGCTGGAAACGCTGCGACAAGTGACCGACATCGCCATCGAGATCGGCCGTGAAGGCCGCGAAGGCAAACCAGTCGGAGCATTGTTCGTCGTCGGTCAGCACCGCAAAGTTTTGGAATTCTCGCACGAGCAGATTCACGATCCGTTCCGCGGCTACGCTCGCAAGGAGCGGCTGATTCGATCACCCCGCGTGCGTGAGAGCGTCAAAGAGCTGGCTCAGGTCGATGGTGCGTTCGTGGTCTCGGCCGACGGAGTCGTGGTCTCGGCGGGCCGCATTCTGGACGCTCCGGCCAGTGGCGTCACATTGTCGAAAGGTCTCGGTGCTCGGCATTGGGCGGCGGCGGCGATCTCGAAAGTCACGAAGGCGATTGCCATCGCCGTCTCGCAATCGACCGGCACGGTACGACTCTTCCAAAACGGACGCGTCGTGCTGCGTATCGAACCGATGGACCGCACCGCCATGACCTGGCACGACGTCACGACCGAACCGCCACCAATGACCGACTGAGGAACGCTCCGAACACATCACTTCTGGATCGCGGTTGCATCCGCAATCAGTACGAGGATTCCCATGCATCGGCAACACTCTGGCATTGCTCGCGCGTGTCGCCTTCTCGTCGCCTTCGCGGGTATGCTGAGTTGTTGTGGATTGAACTCCGGCTGTTCCGTGATGATGGCGGCGCGTGCTCCCGGAAAGAAAGACCTCTCGCTGTTGCAACCCGGAGTGAACCGATCGTTGATCGTTACGGAATTGGGGCCGCCACTTCAGTCGGAGTCTGACGACACCGGAACCCACGACATTTATTCGTTCAAGCAGGGGTACTCGGCCCCCGTTCGGACAACTCGCTTCGTGGGACATCTCGTCGCTGATATCTCGACGTTCGCCTTGTGGGAGTTGGTGGGCTGGCCTCTCGAATCCGTTCTGCAAGGGGAAGAGATTCGGGCGAGAGTCGACTACGACCAGCAAGCCAAAGCCCGCCGCGTGGAATACTTCACCGGCGGATACCTAGCTAACGGCGGACCAACGCGGCCGATCTGGATGTCGTTTCGCGATCAATCGCCAACATTGCTGTTGGAGTCCCCCGGATCGACTCTCGCTCCTCAGCCCAATCTCGATGCGGGCAAGATTCTTCCCGCCGGTCATTCCGAGAACAGCACGCAGACGTCCGGGGCGCAGCCATGACGAGCAACTCGAAATCACAACTGCCGGTCGATTTGGTCCGAGTGATCTCGATGATCCTGCTGTTGGCAGCAACCGGTTGTGCGACCACGTCAACACTGCCTGAAGTCTTGACTCCCGTCGAGCTGGTGCATCAGGGAGTCGTCTCCGGGAGTATTGCGTTCGTGGAAAAAGAAAGCGGACCATTTTCGTCCGCATGGTCGTCCGACCAAGTCATTCGGTTGAAGGACTTGCGGACCCAAAAGGTGCAGCCGCTGCCAATCGTCCGAACGAAAGACACCAATCGCTATTTTGTCGGAAATGGGTGCTGGGGAGTCCCCTTTGCACAAGCGTTGGCTCCCGGACGGTATTCCTTCGTGGGATGGAATCGGTCCCAGAGGGTTCCGGGGGGCACGATGCACATGTCCGCGGACTTCGACTTCCCCTTTGAAGTCACCGCAGGACAGTTGCTGTATTTGGGGGAAATCAAAATTGGGATCAATCCGACCGAGGTGATCCAGGCGAGTTTCTGGAACACCAAAACCTCGGACTCCATCAACCTGGAATGCTCAGATCACTCCCGGCGCGACCTGCGGATGCTCAAGACGTTGTATCCCACCGTCGATTGGGACAAAGCCAAAGTCGATCTCAGCCTGTGGCGAGACGCACCGCAGACGACGACGATCCTGGCCGCTCCGGAGTGGGCCCGCGGAACTTCGTACGAGCCGATGATGAAATGGCTGTCGCCGGTCAAAGAGAGAGTCCCCGTGGACCAAGCCTCGCAACACTGATTGCGTTTTGCGAATCATCGAACGGAAAGACAGACCCGATGCCAAATGTCGATGCGACGTATCGAGACTTGTTGGCTCACTTGCGTGGTGCGGCAGTGCTCGGCTCCTGCGCGAGCGTGTTGGGTTGGGACGAACAAACCTATCTGCCTTCCGCCGGAGCTGACCATCGCGCGGAGCAGTTGGCGACACTCGCAGGCCTGACTCACGAGCGAGCAACGTCGCCGCGCATCGGCGAACTGCTGACGGAATTGGAACACAGCGGATCGCTTGGAGAACCGACCTCACCGATGGCGGTCAACGTGCGGGAAGCTCGACACAGCTACGACCGAGTCACGAAATTGCCGCGAGCGTTGGTCGAGGAGTTGTCACGCACGACGACGCTCTCGCAAACCGCGTGGGTTTCCGCGAGAAAGAAATCCGACTTCGCCGAGTTTCAGCCGTGGCTGGAAAAGATGGTCGGTCTCAAACGGCAGCAGGCCGAGGCGCTCGGTTATTCCGGCGGAGTGCCTTACGACGCACTGCTCGATGAGTTCGAGCCAGGTGCTTCGTCGTGCGAGATCGCAGCGACGTTTGCTCCGCTGCGCGACGAACTCGTCAAGCTGGTCGATGCGATCAAGGGCAGCTCACGCCGTCCGAATGTCAGCTTGCTCACGCGACGTTTCCCGCTGGACGCTCAACGACGGTTCGCCGAAGACGCCGCCAAACAGATCGGCTTCGACTTCGACGCCGGACGGCTCGACGTGGCGGCGCATCCGTTTTGCAGCGGCATGGGGCCGGGCGATTGCCGACTGACCACTCGGTACAACGAGCAACACTTCCCTGGAGCGTTCTTCGGCGTGCTGCATGAAGCCGGGCATGGCTTGTACGAGCAAGGTCTCGACCGCGCCGCGTTCGGCAGCCCGATGGGCGAGACCGTTTCACTGGGTATTCACGAATCGCAATCGCGGTTGTGGGAGAACTTCGTCGGTCGCAGCCGAACTTTCTGGCAGCACTTCTTCGCGCCGGCTCAGCAGACGTTTCCGGAGGCGCTGACCGGAGTCGGTCTCGACGATTGGTACGCCGCGATCAACGACGTGCGGCCGTCGTTCATTCGAGTCGAGGCGGACGAAGTCACTTACAACCTGCACATCATGCTGCGGTTTGAATTGGAGCAACCGCTGATCTCCGGCGACCTGAAACCAGCCGACGTGCCAGCCGCGTGGAACGAGAAGTTCACGCGGTCGTTCGGCCTGACGCCGCCCGACGCCGCACGCGGCTGCCTGCAAGACATCCATTGGAGCGCCGGCTTGATCGGCTACTTCCCGACATACTCGCTGGGCAACATGTACGCCGCACAGTTTTATGACGCCGCCCAACGCGACCTCGGAGACTTGCCGGCTCAATTCGCTCGCGGCGAGTTTCGGCCGCTGCTCGACTGGCTACGAAAGAACATCCACTCGCGAGGCAAACAGCTTCGCGCGGGCGAGTTGGTCCAGCGAGTCACCGGATCGCCGCTCTCGCACCAGGCGTTGATGGCGCATCTGCACCGCAAGTTCGACCCGCTGTTCGGGCTGGCGTAGTTGCCACACGCAGAGGTTGCCAACCTGCCGCACGTTTCCTCGTGGAAACTTCGCCGTCGCGAATCGGCAACATCGTGTCGGAGCGATTTGGCATCAGCCTGCCTCCATCCGCAGGTTCACCGCGATGCTGAGTCACTCGACCAACAGCCGTTTGACGCTGTCGGAATCGCGACCTAAGAACTTGCATGTCCTCCCTCGATCGGCATTGGCGGCCGGATGTGGCTCTCTGTTTGGAAAGAAATCCCCGCCATGAACGACCGCCGACAACCACCTCTGCGCCGCTTCACTCTGTCTCGCATCAACCCCGAACGACGCGAGGTCGAGCGGCGTGAGTCCCCTCGCTTCCCTGTCTCGGCGAGCGTCCGCTTTCTGCGAGCGTCCGCCGATGGCCCGGACGTCATCGACGGCGACGTCATCGAAGCCTCTCTGACCGGCATGCGCGTGGTTCTCGACCAGCCCGTTCGTAAGAACGAGCAACTGCTGGTCGAAGTCATCTCCGAATTTCACGGCGGCTTTAACATCACCGCGCAAATCATGTGGGTCGAGCACACCCCCGAAGACTGCTACATCGCTGGCTGCGAGTTCTGCACGATCCTGTCGCTGAAGCAGCGAGCACAACTGCAACGCCTCGCGGAAATGGCTCTCGCAACTTGCTCCTGAATGAGGCGTGGAGAGGCTGACAAAACGTAGCCACAAGCTGCCAGCTTGTGGCTTCACGGCGGATAGGAGCAAGCAAGCGGCTTGCTCTACGTTTCTTCAACAGCTTTGTCGTGGGCGGCTCGGCTCAACCGATCGTTCAGGGCACGACCGAGTCCGCGATTCGGAAACGGCATCGCCACGATTTGTTCGACGCGCGCGGCGTCGAGCCGTCGCAAGGCCGCGAAAAAGTTCGCTGCCGCTTCGGTCAAATCGCCGCGGACTGACAAGGTTTCCACCGCCGCAAAACGGCTGGCCCCCGGACCCGGTTGCAGTGTCAGCAGTCCACAACGCTCGGAGGCGGTGACTCGTGACAAGTCTTCAACGATCGCCAGCGGCG
>CAZILR010000120.1:2396-10578 GCA_964539995.1 uncultured Planctomyces sp. | reverse complement strand
AATCAATGGGCGATTGAATCCCTCACCCCAGCCCTCTCCCAAAGGGAGAGGAGGAAAGACAACACGATCGACAGAGTGGGGCGTCTCGTTCATCGACTGCAACGCTCGTGACGCTGACGACCTGTCGTGCCGAGGAATCCGGTTTCTCACGTTTGCTCGCCGGCGCACGCTGCGATTCGCAAGCGAGGCAGGACCGCCGCGACTGCTGTTTTCCGTTTGTCAAATGCCGCGCGAGTAATCGTCGAAAAGCACACAGCCGGACAATCACGACTTGCCGATGCGACACGGCGTGACGATTGTGCTCCGTTGAGTTTCCCTGCCGATTGTGCCACATTCCGACGCCCGTCCAACCGGAATAGTCCCAACAAATCCAACCAACGAATGCCGCCAGCTCCCTAACCCGAAGCGCTAGCGAGGGCGAACAGTTCAAAACGCTTCGCTACGACTGAAGCCGCTTGGTCGTTCGCCCTCGCTGGCGCTTCGGGTTAGCTTGCATCCGCCGCATCACCGAATTTTCCGAAAGGTCTGATCATGCCGAAGAAAACCATCGCCGACATCGACGTCCGCGACAAAGCCGTCCTCATCCGAGTCGATTTCAACGTGCCGCTCGACGGCCAGACGATCACCGACGATCTGCGCATCCGCATGGCGATCCCGACCATTCAATCGGTCCTCGATCGCGGCGGCCGAGCCATCCTGATGAGCCATCTCGGCCGGCCCGAAGGCAAAGGGCCAGAGCCGGAATTCAGCCTCAAACCCGTCGCCACGCGACTCGGTGAGCTACTCAACCGACCGGTGACATTCGCGACCGACACCGTCGGCCCGGATGCTCAAGCCAAGGTGAAGTCACTCGCCAACGGCGGCGTGCTGCTGCTGGAAAACGTCCGTTTCACTGCCGGCGAGGACGAGATGGCTCTGAAAAAGATGACCGGCCAGGCCAACGATCCGGCCTTCTTCTACGCGCTCGCCCCGTTCGGCGACGTCTACTGCAACGACGCTTTCGGAACGTGTCACCGCGCCGAGAATGCTTCGATGTACAACGTCCCGAAAGCAATGACCGGCAAGCCGAAAGTCATGGGCTTCCTCGTCGAGAAAGAAGTGAAGTACCTCGAAGAAGCGGTCGCCAATCCCGCTCGCCCGTTCGTCGCGATCCTGGGGGGTAAGAAGGTCAGCGACAAGATCGGCGTCATCCAAAACCTGCTGCCGAAGTGCGACCAAATCCTGATCGGCGGCGCGATGGCCTACACGTTCGCGCTCGCCAAGGGACTGAAGATCGGCAAGAGCTACGCCAAGGCCGAAGACGTGCCGCTCGCTCAAAAGCTGTTGGCCGAGGGAGCCGCCAAGATCGTGCTGCCGATCGACAACAACGCCTTCGACAACTTTGTCTGGGACAGTTACTCGGCCGATCCGAGCAAGACGAAAGTCTTCCCGTTCGGCGAGCTACCCGACACGTTTGAAGGTCTGGACATCGGGCCAAAGACGATCCAGCGCTACGTCGGCATCGTGAACTCCGCCAAGACCGTCATCTGGAACGGCCCGATGGGCGCGTTCGAGTTGCCCCCCTTCGACGCCGGCACGCGAGCCGTCGCGCAAGCCATCGCTGACTCGTCTGCGATCAGCATCATCGGCGGCGGCGACAGCGCGGCGGCTATTGAGCAAATGGGCTTCGCCGACAAAGTCACGCACCTGAGTACCGGCGGCGGAGCCAGCCTCGAACTGCTCGAAGGCAAAAAGTTCGAGACGCTCGCAATCCTCGACGACAAGTAGCCCTGCCGTTGAAGTAGCCCTGTCGCTCCGCGGCAGGAAAGCCGAACGTCGATCGACTCTTCCACTTCACCAAGCTACACCGCCGGAATCAGGCCGCACACCCACACGGCCTTCCTGTCGCGGAGCGACTGGGCTACTCGCCCAATCCCGGCACGAGTTTGTTCGTCGGCTTCGGCGGCAGCACGTCGTGGCTAAGGATGCCGCTCTTGCCGACGAAGTAGGTGTGGAAATCGGCGACGACCAAGTTGTACGTCGGAGCTGACTCGGCAGGCTCGGTCGATGTCACGCGAGCCGCGCCGATCGCCGTATGCAGCGGTTGCTCAGCGGTGAGTTCGCGCGTCTTGGTCCAGCCTCGGCCAGAGACCCAGAAGTGGTGTCCTTCGGTCGCTTGGATCGTCTCGTCACCGACAACAAACTTCGTCACGGGAAATGCCTCACGCACGGTCGTGTGCAGCACAACTTTGTAATCCAACTCACCAGTCTCGACGTTCTTTGAAAGCACACGATCGCCAAGCTGAATTCGCTCGACCGCAACAAGTCCTCGCTCGGTCTGGATGAGCGTTCCAGCGACGAGACAACTGGGGACCGGGCGTGGAGGTGGCGGGACATTGATCTGAGTATCTTCCTTCACAATGACCACTCGCTTGACATTCGTCGGGATCGCGGACAGGCCGCTGTGATCTTGCCACCAATCCCACCAACCTGCTGGAGCATCTCCCAGTTTCTGATTGGTCACAGTTCGCAAACCTTCGATCACACGATCGTTGATTTCGTCGATCCGTTCGTTTTGCACGAAGCTGGCACGTTCCGCCTGCTCGGTGCCACGTTGCAGTCGGTGAGCAACAAGCCTCCGATAGCCGGACAATTGAGCGGCATCTCTTGGTCCGTTTGCCGAACGGCTTGTGTTCGGTGCCCAGACCAAGAGTTGTCCGACCGCGAGTTCAAAGTCACGTTCGCTGCGGAACAGGCACAGAAGTCCCTGATGCCGTCCCCAAGTCACACGCTGAAATTCGGTCGTGATCGGCGTGCGCAACATGCTGAGCCACTGCGGAACAAAGTCTTCCCAACGGCGATTCTTCAGGCTTTCGCTTGCCGAGTCTCGCACGAATAGCCACGGCGAGTGAGCGGCGATGCGGCCCAAGGCTTGTGAGGCTTGATAAGTCGGAATCTGCCGCAGAGCCTCGACGGCCGCTTGGCCAGCGGGTTCGCTGCGGGGCGCGAGCACCAGTTCCAAAGCGGCGATCTTGTTCGCGTTCGCGAGTTGTTTCAGGCGGTCTCGTCGCGACGCTGCCGAGAGACGCCCCGCTTCGAGGTCGTCGCTGAAGCGATCGACGGCCGGCGTTCCCGATTCGAGTTGTTCGAGGTACTCGACGAGATCGCGCCGAGCCTCAATCGCTTCTTGGCGACTGAGCCATTCTGAGCCAACACGCACGAACCCCATTCGTTGATAATGTCGGCTGAGATCCGCGTCCTTGGGCACGAACATCAGGGCATGGTAGTTGTGAGCTTGAGCTTGTTCTGGCATTCGATGCTGGCCGCACCAGGCCGCGAGGGCCGTCTGCGACTGCCATGTGTGTTCTGCCTTCTCACGTCGTTCGATGTATTCTCGACCATTTCCCGTAGATGGCTCCGGCGAAACGGATTCCTCGAACGGCAACCATTTGTCACCAACCTTCACGAACCCAGCCTGCCAGTACAGCTCCTCGTCGGAGTTCTTCGCGGTGACGAGTTCCGCACCCAGACGCTGTCTGCGGCTCCAGTCGTACTTCCCCTGCCGGCTTTCGTCCGCGAGCACGCTGCGAACGGCCTTGGGAAGTTCATCCTTGGCCGACGCCGCTGAAACGAGACTCGCAGCCACGAACCCGGCCGCACCCAGCAGCGTCCATCGAAGGCGTGAAGTTGTCATCGGAATTCTCCCAAGGAAGTGGGGCCGGTTTGCAACCTGCCCGTTGTCTTGTTGGCAGGTTACAAACCTGCCCCACGCGGCGGGTCGATTTGTTCGAGCAACCGTTGGCGTTCGTCGGCGATGTCAAAGTCGATGTACGTCCGCAGGCTTTTGGCTTTGGTCAACGTGCGATTGACTGCGCCTCCCTTATCACTGGCGGGAGCTTTCAGCTTTGTGGTGTCCTTCTTCAGCCGGTCTTGCCACTTCTGGACGGCGGCTTCTTCTTTCACAAGCTGGCCGGTCATTTGTTGATACTTTTTCATGGCCAAGTCACGCTGTTGGACGACTCTGCTCGCGTTTTGACTGACGCCGAATGCTTCCTGCGACAGACGGTCCACCTCGAATTGCAATTGGATTTTCTGATTGAGCAACTGATCGACTCGTTGGTCAGCATTGCGTTGAGCAACAATTTGAGCGTTGATTTGAGCATTGCTGCGTGTGCTCTTTTTCTGTTGCGTGGCCTGTGCGCTTTGCTGTCGAATGGCATTGATCTGGCGATCAATTTGGTTTTGCGTTTCGAGGTTTTCTTGCGCGCGGCGTTCCATGAGGCTGTAATCTTTCTCCAGCCGAGTCAGTAGCCGGTCGTTCTGCTTGAGTTGGTCATCCAGCCAGCGTTTCCAGTCTTCTTCAGACTTCTTGACGGCGTCGGCCTTTTTCTTGGCGGCCTCGGCCTCGGCTTCGGTCTTGCTCAGCTTTTCGACCCGCTCCTGTTCATTCTTGGCTTGTTGCTGGGTCTTGACTTCGTCGAGTTCGACCTCGACGAGCAACGCGGCATCCTCGGTGTCATGCCGGCCTTCGTCGTAGCTGGTCAGCAAGTCCTCGCTGAGCAAGTCGCGTAGACGCAGATCATTCTTTCGGACGGCCTCTTGAGCCTTCGGAGATTCCGCCAGCTTGTCGAGCGCGCCCACAAGTTGTCCCATCCATTGGACGAGTCGCTTCTGCTCATCGAGCGCGACTCCCGGCTGTGATTTTTGCAGACGCTTGGCGAGGTCGAACACGCGGTCATAGCCGGCGGTGGTCTCTTTGGCCGTGAAGTGCGAGTAGATCAATGCCTGCCACGCTGGCCAGTACGGGACTTCGGGATGATCGGCCGCGAGCCGAAATTGCTCGATTGCATCTTTCGGCTTGAACTGTTTCAGCAGAACCAAACCGTAGGCATAGGCTAACTCCGGCGACTTGTCTCCAGCTTTGACGGAGGTGTCGTAGACGACTTTCGCTTTCGGCAGCGACTCGCGGCCCGGCTCGAAGCCAGCGGTCAGAATCTCGCGCACGGATTTGGACGTGGCGGGCGCGAGTTCCGCGAAGGCTTCGATGCCGAAGCTCACGAACAGGACCAAACTCCACCACCAAAAGGTCTGACGCATTTGGAAGGAATTCTCCGAAATTCGTGGATGCCGCCCACGGCCACGACTACCGAATCATCACAAACTTGCCGTAGTTGCGTCTCGCGAGGTCTTGCAGGAATTCCTCATGAGCGCTGCGGGCATCAATGCCGAGCGTGAAAATGCTGGTTCGCTGCAAGGCGTTTTCGGCCGTGATCGAGTTGACGATGGTGGGCATATCCACGATTCGGCCCATCGTCGGCTCGCCGTCGGACAGAAAGTACATCGCTTCCAGATTCGGGTCGGCCCGCAATCCGGAGTACAGCGCGTCGTAGCTCGCGGTCTTCTTGTCCGCCGTCAGCCGGTAGGCAAAGTTGCGAGCGGCTCGTTTGTTGGCGTCTTCGGCCAGCACCAGTTCGGACATGAACGGCAGCACGTCCGAGTTGTAGGCGAAGATGTTGAAGTAGGCGTACTTGTCGAGAGCTTCGACCGATTTCTCCAGTTGTGTGGTCGCCTCTTTCAAGCGAGTGACGCCATCGACCGACGATCGCATGCTGCCCGATCGGTCGATCACGAAGACGACTCGATTGGCGTAGATCGGTACTCCGAAGAATTCGGGAAGCGGGTCTGGCCACGGGATGCGAGCCACGTTGAGACTCGATACGGCAGGAGCAGCCGACGCACGCTCAGCCGAAACCTGAAACGTCGCCGCTTGATCTTTCCACCACTCGGCCCATTGATCGGAGAAGCCCCCGAAATTCTGACCGGTCAGCCGAGCCAGATGTTGCACCGTCTCGAATCGCAACTGCCCTTTGAACTTCGAGGCGATCTCGATCAGGAACTCGATGGTGCCCTTGTCCGGCACTTGAGCGACCGCATCCACCAAGCAACGACGGAAGCCAAAGCTCTGCGCAAACTCTTTACGTTGCGAGAGCGCGACGATCGGCGGCAGCAACTCCGGGTCTTTGCGTTCGGACAGCGACGCGGCCGCGACGAACGCGACATTCACGTCCAGCGACTCCGTCAGCTTGAGGAGAAATTGAATATCTTCATCACGCTCCGATAGAGCTAATCGGCTCATGGACTGCGCGGTCAGGAGAGTCGCTCGCTTGCTTCGCAGATCGCGCTCGACGCTCTCCTTCAATGCCTCCGCGATCGGAGTCTGTTTGACCGCAGCGGCATTGAGGATCGCGAGCGCTTCCGCTCGCCGTTCCTCCGATTTGCCTTTCAGGAAGCCAACTAACTTTTGAGTCGGAACGGACTTCGCGCCGGCGCGACTCGTAGTGGCTTGTCCGAAAACAGACTGGCCAGCCAAAAACAGCAAACTGACACACAGCAAAACCCAGCGACGTGTCATAGCAGTGATCCTTATGAGAGTTGGATCGGAAAGGCGAGATGACGTTACCTGTGCAAATTAGAACCGTCAACATCCTGTCGAATTTCCCGCAGGACGACGCTATCGACGATTCCCCCGCAGCTTGGAAGTCGGCAAACTTTGGCAGCACACGTCGTCAATGATTGGTTATCCTACCGCAGATCGGTTGATTCCTCTTGATTTGGTGTTCGGCTGCGGACAGTTTGTCCGTTTGCACCCAAGGGGCCGGGCTTGTCCGAAAAGTTAGACCCTGAACTTCATACTGACTCGATAAATGGGCGAGGCATTCGATCGTGAGCATTGTGGTTCAAGATGATCGACAGGAGGTCGCGGCTCAAACGGAAGAGCCGCAGGCGGAGTTCGATCGCCTCGTGGACGCTCCTCCGCCTCGTCTCATCGAAATTGCTCGACTCGAAGTGGCTGGTCATGACAAATTCGCTCAACCGAAGAAACGCCGCACCGCGTGGGAAGCGTTGTTCGTGACCGTGCTCTTTCATGCGTTTCTGCTGGCGAACTTGTCCGGTTGGTTGCTGGATACATCGCCGCCGCCGCTCAAACCGGGGCTCGACTCGCAAGTTGTCGATACGACCATTCATCAGGAGATCGAAGAACTTGTCTCGTTTGAGTTAGCCAATCCTGATGACCGCGAGCTTGAAGTGCGAGAAGTGACAAACGCGATGAGCGTCGGCCAGTCCGTTGTGCAAAGCGCGCCCAAATTCGCTGGCGCTCAGACGGCTCAGTTGGTGTTGGCTGAGGCTCGTGTCGATATGGCAAGGCTGCCCGCTTACGGCGTTCCGGAAGGATTGCAGTTCGATGATCGGCGGGTCGTGAAAGGAACGACCGGCGAACAACTCGAGCAAATCGATTCAGCACTCGACCGAGTCACTTGGGAGATTGCTCAGAACTTGCAAGAGAGCCGGTTGCTGGTCGTCTGGTTGTTGGACGGGTCCGGCAGCTTGAAGACTCAGCGCGAAGCAGTCGCCAAACGGCTGCGTCGCATTTACGGGGAACTCGGCGCGCTGGACAACACCAGCTTGATTCCGCGACACGAAAAGGGATTGCTCTCCAGCGTCGTGATGTTTGGCGAAAAAACCAACTTCATCGTTAAGCCGACCGACAAGTTTGAGGACATCCAAGAAGGCATCGCCAACTTACCCACCGATTCGTCCGGCGTGGAGAACGTCTTCACGGCGGTCAAGCAGACCGTGAACCTGTGGGCCAGCTACCGTTCCGAGCAGCATCGCCGGATCATGCTGATCACGATCACCGACGAAGCGGGTGACGATTTCGGCAAGCCTCATCTCGATGCGATCGCGATTTGCCGCCGCTTCGGAGCGAAAGTTTATGTCATCGGCCCGACCGCACCGTTCGGCCAGCGGCGGGGGTTCGTCCCTTACGTCGCCCCAGAGAATGGCAAGACGTACCAAATCCCGATCGACCTCGGCCCGGAAGCAGCGATGGCCGAGAACGTCAGTCTGCCCTTCTGGTTCAACGGCCCGCAGTACAATTACCTCTCGTCCGGATTCGCACCCTTCGGACTCGCTCGGATCGTCAGCGAAACGGGCGGCGTCTATTTCCTGACGAACATGACCACGATGGCCGGCCTCGCCCCGATCGGCACCTTTGACGACGCCACGCTACGAACATTCGCTCCCGACTACAGCTTCGGTGAAATCGAAGAGTTCGCGAAGGACGTCCGCAAACATCCACTGCGAGTCTGCGTGCTCAACGCCGCGCAGACATCGTTCGCGTATCTCGGGCTGCTCGCCGGCC
>CAZILR010000120.1:0-2386 GCA_964539995.1 uncultured Planctomyces sp. | reverse complement strand
GTTCAAAGTCAAAGGTGCGCCGCGACTCGACATTCGAGTGACCGCCAACAACTTCCGCCAAACCGCAACCGACGCTCAGAAGGATGTCGCCGAAAGCCAGTACATGCTCGACGCCATGCTGCAAGCGTTCCCACCCGGCATCGAAAAGGAACTCGATCGCGAACCTTCGCTCCGCTGGCGCATGGCCTTCTGCTTGAACTACGGCCGGCTGCTGGCGAATCGAACGCGGAACCTCGAATACAACTCGGCGTTGGCTCTGATGAAGACTTCGCTGTCTGAGGGGGACATCAACACACGCTCCAATCATTGGATCTTCCATCCGTCGCCCGATCCGAAGAATTCCGGCGTCGCCAGCAGGAAAGGCGCGCAGCTTTCTGTGGATTTGCTCAACCGTGTTGTCGCTGAGGCTCCCGGCACGCCGTGGGCGATCATGGCTGCTCGCGAACTGCAATACCCGTTCGGCATCCGTGTCGAGGAACGATTCATCCCGCCGCCCCCCCCTGCTCCACGCAATACGGCTCAGCCCGCACCGCAAAAGACTCGGCCGCTGTTTGTTCAAGAGCCGAAAAAGCAACAGCCTCCGACACCGCCCCCAAAGCCACCGGTCTTGCCGAAGCTTTAGCAGCCTCTACCATTCGTCACTGTTCAGAAGACAGAATCAACCACCAGGAGCATGTCATGCGTACCGGAAATCCCGCATTGAACTCATCGACGTTTGAAACCTTCGAGAGCTACTCCGTCGAACGCTCCAACACAATGACACTGAATGGAACCACGACCAAAACGGGGATGTTGCTGGTCCTGCTGTCTGCGTCAGCCGGCTTCTCGTGGATGGAGTTGCGAAACGCGGGCGGAATTCAGGGAGTGATGCCGCACTTCATCGGCGGTTTGGTGGTTTCGCTGATTGCAGGCATCGCGTTGTGGTTCAAGCGTGATTGGGCCGCCGTGCTCGCCCCGATCTACGCCGTCGCTGAAGGTTTGGTGCTGGGAGTCCTCTCGGCCGCCTACGAGACGCGGTTTGACGGCATCGTCTTCCAAGCCGTCTGCCTGACCTTCGGCACACTGTTCAGCCTGCTGACCGCCTACCGCACCGGCCTCATCAAGCCGACAGAGAACTTCAAACTTGGCGTCTTCGCCGCCACGGGCGCGGTCGCGCTGCTGTACCTCGTCAACATGATCATGTCCCTCTGCGGAGTGGGTGGCATCGGCTTCCTGCACAATTCCAGTTGGCTGTCCATCGGCATCAGTGGGGTCATCGTCATCATCGCCGCGCTGAATCTGGTGCTCGACTTTGACTTCATCGAGCAAGGAGTCAAACACGGTGCCCCCAAATACATGGAGTGTACGCCGGCTACGGCTTGCTGGTCACGCTCGTCTGGCTGTACATCGAGATCCTGCGACTGCTCTCCAAACTCAACAGCCGCGATTAGCACGACGCGCCAGTAAGTGGTTGACGACACCGCTTCGTGCAACCCCTCGCTGTCGTATCGGTCGAACCTCTGATCGTCGGCGATTTGAACCTCAGCCCGGTCTCCCAAGAGACCGGGCTTTTTCGTCAGGAAGCCCGCATGGCGATGATCGCTCGGTGGCCGTACTCGATCGCGTTTGTCGTTTGCTCGGCGATCCCGGCCGCTGAGCCACTGCCGCGCATCCCGCCGAAAGAGCCGGCTGATGCACTGAAAACATTCGTTGTGCGCGACGGCTTCGAGATGCAATTGCTCGCCGCCGAACCGCTCGTCGCGTCTCCCGTCGCGATGGAGTACGACGAAAACGGCCGAGCCTACGTCGCCGAGATGCGCGACTATCCCTACACCGACAAGGCCAGCGACAAGCCGTTCGTCGAACGGACAAAAGACGAACCGCTTGGCCGCATCCGTTTGCTCGAAGACGCCGACGGCGATGGCCGCTTCGACAAGAACACGATCTTCGCCGAAGGGCTTTCCTGGCCGACCGGCCTCGCGTTGTGGAAGGGTGGCGTGTACGTCGTCGCAACACCCGACCTGTGGTATCTGAAAGACACCGACGGCGACGGACGCGCGGACGAGCGTCGCAAAGTCCTGACCGGCTTTCGCAAGTTCAACGTGCAAGCGGTCATCAACAACTTGAAGTGGGGGCTCGACGGCAAACTCTACGGAGCCGGCTCCTCGAACGGCGGACAGATTCGACGCGGCGACGCACCGGACTCGAAACCGATCGCGATGACGACCGCCGACTTTCGCTTCGATCCGCGCGACGAAGCTGGCTCGTTCGAGTTACTCTCCGGCGGCGCACGCTTCGGCAATTCGTTCGACGATTGGGGCAACCGTTTCATCTGCAACATCCGCAATCCGATTCAGCACGTCGTCCTGCCGAGGCATTACCTCGCCCGCAACCCGCATCTCGCGGC
>CAZILR010000119.1:0-10650 GCA_964539995.1 uncultured Planctomyces sp. | reverse complement strand
GAAAACTCTGCATGAAACTGTGTTTCTGGTTGTCGCACTGCTTGATGCCCGCTTTCCAGGTGGGATATTTTGTGACTTCAGATTGAGCCAAAGAACGAGGAACGTCGGATGGCGGAGTTGGTCGTTTGCGGTCCGGAGCCGATGCAGCGGTGGCGACGCCCCATTCCGCCGGGTGACGTCATCCGCGTGGGGCGAGCGCCCCGCAGCGGCTGGGCAGTGCCGTGGGACGCTCTGATTTCGCGCGAGCATGCTGAATTGCAAATGGTCGGCGGGCAATTGCGTGTCCGACGATTGGATGCGTCTCGCAATCCGATCTACTTTCAAGAAGCGGAGTCCACGGACTTCCTGATGGCGTCCGGGGAACAATTCCGCATCGGTCGCACCGCTTTTCAGTTGGTCGCCGCCGATTTGGAGAGTGACTCGAAGTCACCCGCCTCCGAGCGATCATTCCATCCGGACGAGCTTCGCAAAGTCGCGTTTCAAAATGCCGACCAGCGATTGGAAGTCTTGTCGAAGTTGCCGAAGGCGATTTCGCAGACGACGACGGATGAAGACCTCGCGAGTCGCGTGGCCAGCTTGGTGTTGGAAGCGATTCCGACTGCCGAGGCTGCTGCTGTCGTCGCCTTCGACGAGTTTAGCGCCGACGCGCAGCCAAAGATGATTCGCTGGGACAATCGTAGTGACGGATTGGGGCGCTTCACTCCCAGTCGCCGGTTGATGCTCAAGGCGCTGCAACTCGGCCAAGGGTTGCTGCACATCTGGGTGGACCACGACGAGTCGAATCCGGCGTTCACGGTCAGCGGATCGTTGGACTGGGCGTTCTGCATGCCATTTCGCGGCGAAGCCAGTCGCGGCTGGTGTTTGTACGTTTCTGGGCAGAAGGATAGCGTTCCGGGAAGCTCTGTTGGCGAGGACCAACTCAAGGGGGACTTGCGATTCGCGGAACTCATCAGTGAGTTCATCGGATCGATTCGCCATGTGCGGTTGTTGTCGAAGCAGCAAGCGGGGTTGAGCCAATTCTTCTCGCCAACGGTGTTGGAGACCCTGCGGCAGACGGATTCGGAGCAGCGACTGGAACCGCAAGAGAGCGATATCACGGTCCTGTTTTGCGACGTGCGCGGATTCTCGAAGAAGTCGGAGCAGGCACAACACGGTCTGCGCGAGTTGCTCGATCGAGTCAGCGATGCGTTGGGTGTGATGACTTGCGGGATCATCAAATACGACGGTGTCATCGCCGATTTCCAGGGGGACGCGGCGCTGGGCTTTTGGGGCTGGCCATCTCCGCGAGAGGACGATCGCCTGTCCGCCTGCCGAGCGGCTTTGCACATTCAGCAAGAGTTTCAGCACGCGCTCCATGACTCCCGGCATACGTTGGCCGGATTTCAGGTGGGCATCGGGGTCGCTCATGGTCGTGCGATTGCTGGAAAAATCGGCACGAAGGAACAGATCAAAGTCGGTGCGTTCGGTCCGACCGTGAATCTCGGGGCGAGGTTGGAGGGGTTGACCAAAACGCTCAGTACTTCAATTTTGATTGACGAGGCCACTGCCGAATTTGTGCGAAACGAGTTACCGCCCTCCGAGGGACGTTTGCGGCGCATTGGCCGATTCCGGCCAGCCGGGATGAACACCGAGATGATGCTCACCCAATTGTTGCCGTCGGTAGAACTGGAGCCGTCGGTCACGGATGAGGACATCAAGATCTACGAGACAGCTTGGGATTTGTTCGCCGTTGGAGAATGGCGCGATGCTTTCGACCAACTCAACTTGTTGCCCGAGCATGACAAGGTCAAGGACTACTTGATGCTGTACATCACACAGCACAACGGCAAGCCACCGGTCAATTGGAACGGTGTGATTGTGATGCAATCCAAATGACGTTGCCAAAGGCGTCAACGAGTAATCGATTATGAAAGTTCACATCGTTCCTTCTTCCGTCGGTGAGTCGAGTCGGCACCAGATTCTGGCGACGTACCTCATCAACGACAGCGTGGCGATCGACGCTGGAGTGTTGGGCTTGCTATCACCCCTCGAAGCTCAACGTCGCGTGCGGCACGTCTTCCTGTCGCACTCGCATCTCGATCATCTAGCGACGCTGCCAATTTTCATCGACAATGTTTATGTGCATGGTCCAGACAGCCCGTCGGTCTGGGGGAGTCCGCAGGTTTTGGAAACCCTGCAACGCGATCTTTTTAATGATCGGCTCTGGCCCGACATGATCCGGTTGTCCGGTGAGGAATCTCCGTTTCTGAAGCTAGAAACCCTCTCGGCGGAGCAGCCGGTCGAGGTTGAGGGACTGCGAATCACACCGATTGAACTCAAGCACGTCGTGCCCGCATTCGGTTTTCTCGTCGAAGAATTGGCGACCAAAGCCGCAGTGTTATTCGTCTCTGATACCGGCCCTACGGAACGCATCTGGGAAATCGCCAATCGAACACCGGGCCTGAAAGGGGTCTTCTTGGAGGCGAGTTTTCCGAACTCCATGCGTTGGCTGGCGGACAAAGCCGCACATCTCACACCGGAGCTTTTCCGGAATGAATTGACCAAGCTCAAACAGTCGGTCCCGGTGCATGTGATTCACGTCAAGTTGGCTTTCGAGGCTCTGATCCTCGACGAGTTGCGAGCGTTACAACTCCCAAACTTGCTCGTTATCGACCCCGGCACGACGTTGGAATTCCACTGACAGAAGCCGAGGCTTTCCGTCTCAAGGTTTGGTTGCCGCCACAGTGGTGTCCGTTGTGTGTTCTCGCGAATCAACCGGCCAACGGCAAATTGAGAATTGCCACTTCGCGGCCGAGTCTCCGGTGATGTGGAGCGTTCGCGGTGAGGACTCGTTCACCAGCAGGTCCACGACAGCGAACGCAGTTCCGCGAATTTGCTGAGTGTGTTCGCCGCTCTCGGCATGGAAGGTCGTTGGTTGAAGCCCGGTGGAACCGAGACGACGCAACACGCTCTGCAAGCCGGGCGTGTCGAGTTGGTCTCCGTTGGCGAGAGACAGACTCCACTCGTGGAATAAGTTCTCGAATCGCCGACCGGTCGTCCGTTCGAGGTTGTGCGTGCCGTGCTCTGCCGATTGGGCCAGTTGACGAGTGAGTTGCGGATCACTCTGTCCGACGCACCAGCGAGTAAACAGAAATGTGGCTCCACGACAACCGGGATTCCGCCACAGACCGGCGCGGTAGTAGTCAGGAACGACCAACGGATATCGCGACGGATCGCCGAGAAACGCCACAATCCGATGATCGAGATTGCTCCAGCCCGGCTCGGCCAAGTGTGCGAGCGATTCGCTGAGCCAATCCTCTTCGTCACGGAGTGTTCCGGTTCCTTGCGACAAACGCTGGCTGATGCACGCAACGTGAGCCACTTCATGCGAGACCAAATCGCGCAACGCGGCATCGCTGGGCAACGACGAATTCAGAAAGAGCATGTCGCTGCGATTGCCGAACGGTGGCGACACGTTCCGTTGATAATCGCTGCTCCGCACCATACCGCCGAGCGACGTGCGTCCCCCTTGCAGCCGAGACAACCACGGCGTCAACACGACGGCCAGACGACCATCACCATCGACGTCGCTAAGTGGGCCGAACTGTGATTCCACGCGGGAGATGACATCGTCTTCCAGCAGTCGCGCGAGTTCGTCGATCCGCGATTGCGCAACTTCTCCTTGCGCGAGTTGTTGATCGACAAAGATTCGCACGCGGCTTCCACAAGCCACGTTGTCAGCCGTGATCCGTGCGTACTGCTTCGGATCTTCGAGGCGACCGTCCGTGACATGCAGGAAGAATTCTCGCGGCGCGACGAGTGGCTGATTTGGGCCTGCGTGAGGCGTTGGGCGAATGGCAGGAATGAATCTCCCAGGCGAACCGGAGGGCGTTAGCCCCCGGACCCGTGCGATTGTTCGGGGGCTAACGCCCTCCGGCTCGCCTCTGTCGCCGCTGCGCGAACTGGATCGCGAGTTTTCCAGACGGAAACTCACGGCATGCTCTTGAGTCGCATCCCCCAGACAGCCCAGCACGAGCCGGTAACGATGTCCGGCCGGAAGTTCGCAAGTGGCAGCCGAGCCGAAATGGTCCAGCCGATACCAAGTGAGCGGTTGCCAGGCCGACACTCGTACCAGATCCGGAGTCCGATCTGGTCGAGCGGCCTGCATCGCGATCCAGCCGCCGGTGGTGAGCAGAATTGTCAGCACGGCCGTCACGATCCAACGTCGGTTGTGCCGCATGACCCGTTCCTTCGGAGTGCGTGGAGCCGACGCTCGTGTCCGCTCAATCGGACAGAGACGTCCGACCTTCTCTCACGGAGTTCATCGGGCTGGCACGGTCGGAAGAATCAGGCGAATCGCGAGAGTTCGTCGCGGCGCGTCGTCGGGGTTGAGCACGCCGGAGCTTTCGTGCCTGCGAAAGCGGTTGCTCGGGGCTTGCGAGCCGCAAGCTGGCAACTCGGGGCAAATTGGGCTTGGGAGAGAATCTCGGCAAAAAATGGTTCTGTTCCGTCCGAATCACTGAGTAAGATGCGGTCGCCTTCCGCGCAGGAGATCGTCCGTTCGGACGTCGCCGCAACTCATCGCAATCAGGAGTGGCTCATGTCTCGTTCATCACAGCTCTTCGCCCGTGTCGTGTTGGGATCCTGTTTGAGTGTGCTGCCATTGGGAGCCACCTGGGCGGTCGAGCGCCCGGTCGCCGCCAAATCGAGCGGCGAGGTTTTGAAATACACGGAGCCGTCGGGCGAGTCCTTCGTCGCGATTGGTCTGCGAGCCAAAGACCTCACGGAAGTGAAAACCGTCCGGCACCACGTCGTGCTGATGGACACCTCGGCCAGTCAGTTTGGTGAGCATCGCACGCAAGGCTTCGCCGTGCTGCAAGCATTTCTTCGCGGGCTGCCCAGCGATGACCTTGTGAGTCTGTTCGCGATTGATGTGCAGGCCACGCGATTGACGGCCGATTTCGTCGCTCCGAATAGCGACGCCGTTCGCGATGCCGTGACCACGTTGAAACAACGAGCTCCTTTGGGAGCGACCAATCTGCAAGCCGCGCTCGATGTGGTCAACGAGACGCTGCCAAAGACGGGTAACTCCACGGTCCTGTACGTCGGCGATGGAATGAGCACCGTCAACTTGCTGACCTCCGATTCGCTACGGCAGACTTTGGACGGGCTGCGAACTCGGCAAGTGCCGGTGTCGAGTTACGCGGTGGGGCCGCGACGCGATTTGAAGCTGCTGGGTGTGCTGGCTCAGCACACCGGCGGTGTCGTGATGATTGATGACGGTGGCGACTCGAAGTCCGCCGCCAGTGATGCAGGAGCTTCTGGCCAACAACTCGCAAAGGCCGCGACCTCGTCCGTCTTTTATCCCGATCAACTCAACGTGACGGGTTCGGACATGAAACTCGCAACCGCACAGGCTCTGCCGTTGCGTGCCGACCGCGAGACGTTCGTGCTGGCTCAAGGCCAACTGGCGAACGAGACCTCGTTGACAGCCGTGGGACAATTTGCGGGACAACCAGTGCGAATGCTGTGGTCGGTTGATGGATTGCGAAGCGAGACCGCTGCTCCGTTCGTCGCGGCGGCGTTCCGACAAGCGGGTAAAGACGGCGGCTTGGTGCCGTATGCTGGTCGCGAATTGCTGACCACCGCTTGGAACGAATTCGATCAGCGGATCGAGTTGCTCACCGCCGAAGGCGTTTCCGCTCAGGGGCGTCGGCAGCAGCGCGATGCCGAACGAATCGGACATGCAATTCAGGAACTTGATCCGTCGAACGGTCAAGCCAAGTTGTTGCTGGACACGCAGCCGACTCTGAAGGTCAAGCCGGTCAGCCGCCAGGTCGCGCAGGCCGAAGAGAAACCTGCCGAGGGCAGCTTGCTCAATCGTGGCGATTTTCAGGGCAACCCTTCAGACGGACGCAGCTTGATCCTGGACGAGGTCGCTCGCCAGCAAATCATTGGTGAGAAGTTGCGGCTGGAGGTCTCGCGAGCGATTCAAGACGCGCGTCGTCTGGAAGCCATCGAACCAGACAACGCCGTCACGATCCTGAAGCGCGCCTACGGTGCGGTGAAATCCACGATTGATGCACCGATTGATTTGCGCCAGCAGCTTGGCAAGCAGTTGCAAGGGGTCATCGCCGACGTCCGTGCTCAGAAGGAGGTCGCCGATCAGAAGCAAATTCACCTGCAAGAGCGAATCGCCGTTCAAGAAGCCGAGAAGCGATTGCAAGAGAAGCTCAGTTTGGAAGACGAAAAACTGGAAAATCTGATCGACCGCGTCCGCGCCCTGCTGCACGACGGCGAACGTGGCAACGACGCGGCCTATGTCGAGGCGGAAGCCGCGGCGGAAGCCGCTCAGCAGATGAAACCCAACAGCGGAGTGTCGGCCGCCGCGCGGTTTAACACGGAAGCTTCGTTCCAGCTCAACATGGCGTTCCGGCTGCGAAACCTGCGAGCCGAAAAGTTCCTCAAGGCGCTGGAGCAAGTCGAACTGTCGCACGTTCCATTCCCGGACGAGCCCCCCGTCTTGTTCCCCGCTCCTGAAGTGTGGAAGGCGCTGTCGGAACGTCGCAAGCAGTACGCCTCGGTGGATCTCCACAAATCGAGTAAGGCTGAGGAACGGATCGCGGCGGAATTGGATAAGCAAACGGACGTGGACTTCCAAGACCAACCGCTGACCGATGTCGTCACGTTCCTGGCGGACTTTCACAACATCCCGATCATCATCGACAACGAGGCTTTGACCGAAGAGGGCATCGCGACCGACACACCGGTGACGCGGACGCTGACTGGCGTGAAGCTGCGTAGTGCGCTGAAGATCATTTTGCAGCCATTGCAATTGTCCTACATCATCGAAGACGAAGTGATGAAGATCACCACGCTCGCGAAGGAGAAGGAACGGCTGCAAACCCGTGTCTATCCGGTCGGTGATTTGGTCGTGATCCTTCAGCCACCGCAAGGCCAAGGCGGCGGCCAAGGCGGCGGCCAAGGCGGCGGCTTTGGTGGCGGCGGTGGTCAGCAAGGTGGCGGTGGTGGCTTCGGCGGTGGCGGCGGCCAGCAAGGTGGCGGCGGCGGATTTTTCAATGTCCCGGTCAATCTGCCAGCTCGGCAGCTCAATGCGGAGGCTCCGGCGTTCAACAACCAGAAGGTGAACGGGGCAAAAAAAAAGCCGAACGCCCAGAGATAATTCCGATCGCGTTCGTTGAGACTCAAGACTCGAAGACATCACGACAGGAGAGTTCGTCGCGGAAGACGAACTCTCCTGCTTCGTTTAAGGCTCTGCTTTCGGACAAGGCTGCGACGTCGAAAGACCGCCAGCCCACCAGCGATGAATCGAAGAACACCAGCAGTGCGCCTGGGAGAGTCTCGGGCGTGTTTCAGGGAATCAAGCTTCCCAAGTTGGACAAAGGGACGCCGCGCGAAGTTTGGCAGCGGTACTTCGCCGAGCAAAAGCCGGCACCCGAAACGGTGGCTCGGCTCGTTCGCCAACTGCACCAGGATCGACAGTACGAGCACACGATCGCCTGCATCGAAATCGCACTGATCGAGCAACCGCCGCAGCCTTGGATGTACGAAGTCCTTGGCCGTTCGATGGAGCTTGCGAAGCGTCCCAAGGCCGACATCGAACGTGTGCTCCTCTCGCGAGTGGATTTCACGGCGGCCATCGTGCCGGAGATGATCCTCTCGGCCGCGTATCTCAAACAGTTGGGTTTGGACGAACGAGCGTTGGCGATGTACCAGCAAGCCTCGCGGCTCGCGCCGGCTCGGCCAGAGCCGTATCTGCGAGGTTTGCAGATTGCTCGTGAACTCAACGACGCGAAGGGAGTCGAATGGGGCGCGGTGGGAGTGCTCACAAACGTCTGGTTGTCGGGGTACTCGGCTCACCACCGCGAAGCCGAGAACGTCGCGGCGGTCGTGGAGGAAAAGCTCCGCAAAGCGGGAAAGACATCCGATGCCGATGCTCTCAAGGCGGCCGTCGCGGCGGCTCATCAGCGCGACATGATGTTGAAGCTGACCTGGACCGGTGATGCCGATTTGGACTTGAGTGTCGAAGAACCGAACGGCGGTATCTGTTCGTTCGAGAACCCTTTCACGACCGCCGGTGGAGCCTACACCCACGACGGCTACGGCCCCAAAGGGGCGAACTGTTTCGAGGAATACATTTGCGCGAGTGCTCTACCCGGTGATTACCTCGTCCGTGTGAAAGTCATTGACGGCGAAGCCGTCGGACGTCTCGCCACATTGACGATCCGCCGTTACGTCGGCACTCCCGACGAATCCACGAAGACCATGAGTATCCCGATCGACGGCAAGGACAAGGTCGTCCGACTCTCGTTGAACGACGGTCGCCGGCAAGCTCTGCTCGAACGACCGGCCGTCGAGCTGCCAGTCGCCATCCAACGAAACGCGGCACCCGCGCAAGTCGTCGTCCAGACGTCGCGGCAATTCGTCACCGGGGCGAATGTGGTCCAGAGTGCCGGTGGAGCGATCGGTTTTCAGCCAGTGATCACGAACGTCCGCGAAGGGGTCGGCATGTCCGCGATGGCGGTCGTCACGGGCGATCGGCGTTACGTCCGACTCTCGATCGCGCCGATCTTCTCGCAAATCATCGGCGTCAACACGTTCACGATTCCGTCAGGGCGTTAAGAACCGATCGTAGGTTCTTCCGAACCTTCGACAGGCAGACGCGGTGCTCCGAATTGAACGAGCGCGACCATCGGCAGAATGATCGCGAGCGCGGCAACCTGTCGGCCAGTGACCTGCTCGCCATCAAGCCACCCCCAGATCACGGCTCCGGCAGGGACGAGGTTTGTCACCATCCCGGCGAACAGCGGGCCACGATCGTGGATCAATTTGTTGAACCAGAACATGGCCAAGCCGGTTCCGAGAACTCCCAGGACTAGCAACGAGATCACCGCTGGCCAGAACGCGTCTGGATTCGGCGGTGTCGGTGCCGGCGACCAATACGACAACACTTGCAAAATCACGCTCGCGATGGCCAGCGAGACGAGCGACATCATCAACGGTGGGACGTGAGTCAGCCGTCGTCGCACCCAGGTGTTGACCAGCGCGTACCCCAGTGAGACCGATGTGGCGAGCAGCAAGTGTGTCGCGGGAATCTGCCTCGAAAACCCTTCGCTCATCAGCAATCCCATTCCGACAAGTGCGCCGAGCACACCAATCGCTTGCCGAGGGTGCGGCACGATTCCCAGCAGCGGCACCGAGGCCAGCATCGTAAAGAGCGGCGTCAAACTGACCGTCATGCCAATGAACGCACTGCCGTGTTGAGCGATCAGCCAGGGTTGCAGGCAGTACGGCCATGTGTAGCCGGCAAAAACGATGAACGCCAAAGACCACAGGTCGCGCCGTCGCCAACCAACCGGCTGACGCCGAAGCAGCCAGAGAATCAACAGTACGGCTGCTCCGCCTGCGACGCGCCAGGCTCCGACGCTGATCGGCGAGAAGACCAACGCCGCCTTTTTCATCATCAAAAAGCTGCCGCCCCAGATGACGCAAATCAGCAGAAAGAGCACATAAGGCATCGCGGCGTTGTAGCGGCTGAGGTCGGCTCCCGCGAGTTTCGCTTCCCACGCGCCGAGCCTTCTCCTACGATCCCGCCCCGCTTTTCAGAGTTGAAAAACACCGCCTCAAAATCAGACAGGAGCAATGGGAAATGGCCGAACAAAAGGCAACGAACGTGACTTGGCATGACCACTCGGTGACCCGCGACGAGCGTTGCAAGCTGATGGGACACAAGGGCTGCATTCTGTGGTTCACCGGCCTGAGCGCGTGCGGCAAGAGCACCATCGCCAATGCCGTGGATCGCAAGCTGCACGACGCCGGTGTGCATACCTTTGTGCTCGACGGTGACAACATTCGCATGGGCTTGAACAAGAATCTGGGCTTCTCGGCCGAGGACCGTGCGGAAAACATTCGCCGCATCGGCGAAGTCGCGAAGCTGTTCGCCGACGCCGGTGTGATCACCGCGACCGCATTCATCTCGCCGTACCTCGCCGACCGCGACAAGGTCCGAGCGTTGATGGGGCAGGGCGGCTTCATCGAAGTCTACGTCAACGCTTCCGTGGAAACTTGCGAGGCTCGCGACCCAAAGGGCTTGTACAAGAAGGCCCGCGCCGGCGAGATCAAGAACTTCACCGGCATCTCCGATCCGTACGAGGCACCGGTCAATCCGGAACTCGTACTCGACTCGAACAGCAAAGGCATCGACGAGTTGTCGAACGAGGTGATCGCCTACCTCAAGTCGAGCGGCTACATCTCGTAGTCTTTGATGCTCAGCCAACTAACCCGAAGCGTAAGCGAGGGCGTTCTTCTTGAGACGCACTCGCTGGCGATTCGGGTTATTTTTTCAACTCGCTAACAACTGCTGCTCCAGCGTTTGCAGCAGCTCGCCCGCGGACCATTGCCGAGCGGCGATGGTGAACGACGTATCGACCGTCAGCCACTCTTGAACTTGCCGCTCTGCGGAGATCACCGTGCTGTGATTCCGGCCGCCGAAGAACTCGCCGATCTCGCTGTACGCCGCTTGCGTCAGCTTGCGAGCCAGAAACATCGCGAGCATTCGCGGTTGTGCAACGTTGCGAGCACGACTGCTCGAACGCAATTCGTCCGGGATCAGCCGGAACAAATCGCAGACGACTCGCTCGACGTCCGCCA
>CAZILR010000118.1:0-10654 GCA_964539995.1 uncultured Planctomyces sp. | reverse complement strand
TCCGGCGGGCCGCATACGCTGAAGTACGGCGTCACCGTTAACCACATCCTGGCTGTCGAAGTCGTACTGCCGACCGGAGAGAAGGTCCAGCTCGGCGGGCCGTGCGAGGACGGGCCGGGCTACGATCTGACCGGGCTGTTCGTCGGCAGCGAGGGAACATTCGGCGTCTGCACGAAAGTCTGGGTGCGGCTGACCCGCAACCCGGAGTCGTATCGCACGCTGCTGGGCGTGTTCGAGACCGTCACCGCCGCGACGCAAGCGATCAGTGCGATCATCGGAGCGGGCATCGTCCCCGCCGCGCTGGAGATGATGGACCAAGGGATCATCGGCGCGCTTGAAGCGGCATTTCACTTTGGATTTCCACTCGATGCCGGAGCAGTGTTACTCATCGAAGTCGATGGACTCGAAGTCGCCGTTGAAGAGGAGGCCGTTCGCATCGAAGCGATCTGCCTGGAAAACGGCGCTCGCGAAGTTCGGCGAGCACGCACTCAGAAAGAGCGGTTACTGTTGTGGAAGTGCCGCAAGCAAGCGTTCGGAGCGATCGGACGGCTGAGTCCGAGCTACTGCACTCAGGACGGCGTCGTGCCGCGCACCAAGCTGCCGGAGATTCTCGAATTCATCACCGACTGCGGCCGGCGTCACGACCTCAAAATCGTCAACGTCTTCCACGCCGGCGACGGCAACATTCACCCGATCCTGCTGTTTGATGAGCGGAACGAGGACCAAGTCCGCCGAGTGCTGCTCGCCAGCGACGAGATCCTGACGAAGTGTCTCGACCTCGGCGGCAGTGTCACCGGCGAGCACGGCATCGGCGTCGAGAAAATCAGCTTCATGGACAAGCTGTTCGCTCCGGAAGACCTGGCCGTGATGAAGTCCATCCGCGAAGTCTTCAATCCCGGCAACCGTTGCAGTCCCGGCAAGATGCTGCCGACGGCCGGCGGTTGTGGAACGGAATCGCACCCGCATCAGGTTCACCCCGGCCGTCGCGCCGCCTTGTAGCCACATTTGCGTTGATCTTTCGCCGTCCATTTTTTCGCCTGCCGTTGAATGATCAAAGGCAAATGAGGCCAAAGATGGACGGCGGAAGATGAAGGCAGAATCACGGAATGAGATTGATGATGTCTGAACTTTGTTCGATGTTTCAGCCGGCCACACAGGCCGAGTTAGCGGCGTTCGTCTCGGAAAATGCCGCAAACGTCCGGAACGTCTTGCGATGCGTGGGAGGCCGAACTTCTGTCTGCGAAGGGACTCGTGAGACGGAGTGTGAAGTGCGACTCGACAAGCTCAATCGTGTGATCGATTACCCCGCGCGGGACATGACGATCACGGTCGAGGCCGGCATTCGCATCGCCGAACTGGATCGAATTCTCGCGGCGGAGAATCAGCGCCTGCCGATCGACGTGCCGCAGGCGGAAGAGGCGACGCTCGGCGGAATCATCGCCACGAATTGGTCCGGCTCGCGGCGTTTCGGCTGCGGCACGATGCGCGACTACGTCATCGGCATTTCAGCGATCGACGCCTCTGGCCAGCGCTTCAGCGCGGGAGGACGAGTCGTCAAGAATGTCGCGGGGTACGACCTGTGCAAACTGCTGGTTGGCTCACGCGGGACGCTGGCGATCATCTCACAAGTGACGCTCAAGCTGCGTCCGCAAGCGGAGACTTCGGCACTCGTCACGCTGACGTTCGATTCGCTCAGCCAAGTCGAAGTGGTGCTGAATCGGCTGTTGACCTCCGCGACTCGGCCGATGGTGCTCGACATCCTGCACACGACCGGAAAGCCGAAATTGATCGTCGGCTATGAGGGTGCCACACGAGAAACGAACTGGCAGATCGAAACGCTGCTCGCGGAATGCCGGCCGCTCGAACCACGAGCGACAGAATCACTGGTCGGTGCGGCGGCCGAGCCACTGTGGAACCAGTTGCGAGACTTCTCAGTCGGCGTAAAGTCGCAAGTCACGTTCAAAGCGAGTTTGCCATCGTCGCAAACGTGCGAACTTTTGCGCCTCGCGGCCGAGAATGGGATCACGGCCCAAGCTCACGCCGGCAACGGGATCGTCATCGGGCATCTGTCCGAACGAGTGAGTAACGCCGATCAAGCGATCGCTGCGATCAAGCCGTTCGGCGATTTCGTCCGGTCGTGTGGCGGCCATTTGTCCGTGCTGCGTGCTCCGAACGACTGGCCCGCACTCGATGTTGTTGCGGATTCGTGGGCTGGGTCACTTGCGTGGACGCAGCGTCTCAAGCGACAACTTGACCCGCACAATTTGTTGAATCCCGGCGTGATGGCGTTTGGCCCTGCCTGATCACGGACGAAACCTACAGCGCCAATTTCACACAGCGCCAAATCACGGAGTGACAGTCATGGTCAAGAAGTTTTTCTACGGCGACGATCCGCTGGGCAAGCGAGAAAAGAAGTCTGCTGGTTCGGCCGAGGGTTCCGGTAAGAAGAAAGTGTTCGGGCTGAATGCGTCGGCGTTCATTCAACGGAAAATGGCCGAGCAGCAAGCGAAGGCGGACGAGAAAGAGGGCAAGAAATAAGCCGCGTCTCGCGCGGCTTGTTTCTTGAGGAGTCTGTGGTTGTAGCTCCGCCTCGCGGGAGCGAGGCGGCTACGTTTGCGATGAGCGTGAGTTTTATTTGTCGTCGGCGGGTTTCTCGTCCTTCTTGTCGGTCTTTTTCTCTTCTTTCGCCGGCTCTTCTTTGGACTTTTCGGCAGGTTTGTCGTCCTCTTTCTTTTCGGCTTCGGGCTTCTTATCGGCGTCAGGCTTCTCGGCCGGTAGATCGCCGTCTTTTTTCTCCGCCTCGGTCTTATCCTTGTCGGCGGGCATGTCCTTCGGCTTGATGAGCACGGCGCGCGACAGTCGGAGCTTGTCGAAGCTGTCGTTGGAGATGACGTAGTACCAGTCGGCGAAGCGGTCGTTGAGTTCTTGGACCTTCTGCTTGCCGGATTCGATTTTGGCCGCATGTGCCGCGGTTTCGGCGGTGAAGCGTCCCTTTTCGGCGTCTTAGCGTTTGAGAGCCTCGAAGTATTCGGCCTTCAGATCTTTCTTCGGCTCGTCCGGCTTGGCCTCTTCCTTCTTGGCATCAGCCGCATCGTCTTTGGGTTTGTCGGCTGCAGGGGCAACCTTCTTTTCGGGATCTTTCTTTGCCGGGTCTTTCTTCTCGGTGTCGTCGTTCTTTTCCGTGGCGGGCTTCTTCTCTTCCGGCTTGTCGGACTTGGGGTCGTCTTTCGGCTCTTCCTTCTTGCTGGCTTTCTTTTCGGTGGCGACGGTGTCTTCACCTTTGGCTCCGGCCGGGTCTTCGGAGGTTTTCTTGGAATCGCTGGACTTCTCGTCGTCGGTCTTGGTCTTGTCTGAATCCGAGGAGTCTTTCTTCTCAGCGTCGTCCTTTTTCTCGGCTCCCTTCTTCGGAGCCTCTTCTTTCTTGTCCGCAGGATCCTTCTTGTCGTCGTCCTCTTTCGGATCAGCGGGAGGTTCGACGCCGGGGGGCGGAGTCGGTTTCGTCGGTTCAGCGGGAGGATTGCCCAGCAGAGACTCGTCGAAGTTGACGCGGACGATGAGGTAGCGGCTCTTCCTTTGGTCGTCTAACTGTTTCGAGGCGTCTTTCTTCTTCTCTTTGCCATCGGCTTTGGGTTCTTCGGCAGCACCAGTTTCGATTTCTTGTTCGGTGCCGGAGAAGACGCTGCCGAAGGTGAGCTTGTAGACAACACCGTCCTTGGTACCAGCGGTGAGTTCCCCTTCGCGCGAGACGATTTGTGTTTGCCCCTCGTCGTCTTGGCCGACTCGGAAGCCTTTTTCGCCCAGGTCGGCACGCAGAACTTTGATCACTTCGCTGCGGACTCGCGGATCGTCCAGGAGTTGTTTCGGAAGCTCGACTTTCAGATTGGCGTTCAAAATCGGTCGGCCGTCGAAGGCCGGACGTGGACGCACACCGACCAGTCGCAGGTCGTCGAGCGTTGTGACCATTGCGTTGATATCGTCGGATTTCAGTTCCTCGGTGGCTTCGTCGAGTCCGGCCAATTTCCAGGGATCGCTCGGTTTGTCTTTCGTGAGTTCAACGACGTCGTCCCCTTCGTACTCGTCGGCGTCGTTGATCTTCGGCCGACTGCCGCGCAGGCGAGTGATGTCGAAGCCAGTGACTTTCAGCAGGTCGGTCTCGGCCCAGTCGGAGAACTTCGTCGAGACGTCGAACCGCGCGCTGACTCTGTAGACTTTGTCTTCGCCGAATTTGCGAACGTAGCGCTTGTCTTCGTCCCCTTCAACTTTGTTCCCCACGATGAAGTCGGCGAGCGCGGTCTCTTTTTCAGAGATCGTGATCCGCATCCCGCGACCTTTGGTGGCGGGATTTTCTTCGTCGAGCGGATCAATCACGCCGAAGCGTTCGTGGTCGGTTTTGCGGCGCGTCGCCAGCGAGCCTCGTTTCAATCCGATGACCGAGGCCGCCGCCTTCGCGAGTTGGTCTTTGCCGTCGGCGGGATAGTTGTGGTACGAGGGAATCTTCCAGCCGCCGTCGTATTGGACGGTGAACATCTTCGACGCGGCGGTTGCCTCGTCGAACGAGACAACACGCATCGACCTGGCTTTTCCGGCATCGGTGAAGTCCGGGTTGAATTCCTTACCGAACTCGTCCGTGCCGGGGATCGTCGCCGGCTTGGTGAGTTGATTCGACGTGAAGGCCAGCGCGGTCGAAATCAGCGCGGTCGCCACGAAGGCGAGTGTGCGAGTCATGGATTGATTCATGGCAGAATTCTCCGTCAAGGACGGTCGTAATGATTTCAGAACCCCACCGGGCTTGCCCCAGTGGTTCCAGGATTCAGCACTACTTTGAAGGTCACTTTCTCACAGGCCGTAGTGCAAAGGCCCGCGAGCCACCGGGGCAAGCCCGGTGGGGCTACTGGATTCACAATTAGCGTTTCACGAGCCGATCGGCTTCGACGTTGCGGTACTCGGCGTTGATTCGGGAGGACAACACGATCACACCCAACACGATCGCCGGAAGCGGAGGCAGCAGGATGCACCACCAACGAATCCAGTCCTCGTAGGCGCGAATCTGTTGCTTGGTCTTGGCTTCGATGCTTTCGATTTTCTTGGCCTTTTCACGCTCGATATTTGACCGGATCACGTCGAGCTTGCGCTGCTCAGTCTCGCGTGCGATCGCAATCTTCTGAGCTTTTTGCTGCGGTGTCAGAGTCGTCTCCTTCTCGATCTCTTCAACCGTTTTCGTGAGGCGTTCTTGAGCCTTGGAGAGTTGCTCCTTGGCTTCGCCCTCGGCTTTTCCGCGTTCATCGGTTTGAGCTTTGCGGAAGTCATCCGAGACGGCTTGCAGCGCGGTGAGCGTGCGGAGTTGAGCGCGGCGTTTGCGGAGGTCGATGTACGACGATTCGCCGGCCAGCACGTCCACGCAGTTGAGTACGAACTTGACGTTGTCGATCCGCAGATTCGGCAATTGCTGCGATGCTTCCAGATTGAAAAGCTGATTGCTGATGAGGTCCGCGTCAGAGACGAAGATCACATTCAAGCCCTTGTTGCCCTTCGTCTCTTTGCCGGTGATGTGCGCGGCAAGCGTGTAGGCTTCATTGGTCAGTTGTCGCGGAGGATTGTGGTTGATCTCGATGCCGCCGCCGCCAAACGGATTGCCGCTTTGCTTGGCGATGTCCTCCCAGGCATGCACGCCGGCTTTGATGCTGGATCGCAGCAACGCATCGAATTTCAGTTCGCTCCCTTGCCGCTGCTTAATGTTGCCGGGGAAGAACGTGAGGATCTCTTGCAGGCCGGCCGTCACTGGGCTGGTGGGATGGATTGCTCCCTTGTTGCCCGACTTCGTGCTGACGAAGACCAATTCCGGTTGGATCATGTTGGCGAATTCGGGATGCAGATTGACTCCCGCGACGTCGAAGATCACTTCGCCGTTGTCCCAGGCAATCTCCAGAACCTTCAGCAACGAGGTCAGCTTGCCGTCCTCGGCTTTGGGTTCGGGTGGCTGCTGATTGAACTGGCCCATCATGCCGCCTTGACGTGGCTTGGGCATGCGTGGTGCCTGTGTACCAGCTCCGTCGAAGACCGGCAGCGGGTCGTCGAAGATCAACGTGGGCCGGCCCTTCTTGACGTAATCGACGAGGTTGGGCAACTGCATCGGCGAGAGCGACGACGGCATCACCGCCACGAGCACGTCGTACTTTTTCTCGTCGATGGGCGAGTCGGCCGGGACTTGCTCGACTTTGTATTGCTTCTTGAGTTCCGTCTGGATGCGCCATTCGGGCAATTGGCGGAAGCTCGACATGTCGAAGCCGCCGGCCACGCGAGCATCGGTCGTGAGAATGCCGACCGTCAGCCGCGTCGCGTTCGCGACGGTGCGGATCGAGCGAGTCAATTCGTATTCGATGGACGTGCCTGCCTCGAAAATCGGGACCACCACTTCATCCACGGGACTGCTGACCACGACACCCATGAAGACTTCTTGCACGCCGCGACGGCCGTCTTCGTCCGTGGGGACTTGCATCGACTGCACCCCCAACAGCCGAGCTTCCTCGGCTTCGGGCGTGAACGGAGTGACGTCCACGAATCGTACTTCCAGACGCGCACCACCTTCGCGGTCGTATTGCCGCAGCAGACCTTTCAGCCGCTTTTGAATCGACACTTGCTCACGCGGCACGTCGGCCGAGATGAAGGCTTGGATCGTGACCGGCCGCTCGGTGGTGATCTTGCCAATCAACTCGCGCGTACTGCGGGACAGTGTGAAAAGCTTTTCGGTCGTCAGGTCCAGATTGAGCGGGAAGGCTTCGCTCATCTTGACCACCAGCACGTTGAAGCTGATGAGCGCCACCGCCACCGAGACGGATCGCACGACGTACTGAATCCACATCGTTTGGCCGTCTTGCCCGCCGCTCCAATGCCGTTTGCTGATGAAGACCTCGTTGAGATACAGCAGGAATGCCGTCAGCGACACAAAGTAAACGAGACTGGTCAGCGGAATCAGGCCGAGGCTGTATTCCTTCATTTGTTCGGGCAAGCTGAGCGCGGCAAAAATCGGGTGAGCCACCGACAGCTTGCCGACGAACACCGGAATCGCACCGATCGCGACGCCCAACACGAAGGCGACCGTCACGCTGTTGGTCAGCACCGATGCGAACATGCCCGCCGCAAGCAATGCACCACCCGCCAGCCAGTAGCCGAAGTAGGTCGTGAACAGCAGCCCAAAATCCGGCTCGGCGTACCACGCCAGAACTAACAGGT
This sequence comes from uncultured Planctomyces sp., assembly GCA_964539995.1. GTDB lineage: Bacteria > Planctomycetota > Planctomycetia > Planctomycetales > Planctomycetaceae > SXKJ01. The sequence goes on along the minus strand of CAZILR010000118.1, from coordinate 3,424 downwards.
TGAAGCCAGAAAACGCCAGCGCGATCGTGTAGACGGCAAGCACCGCCAGATACTTTCCGAGCAACACCTCGAAGTCGTTCGCCGGCAGAGTGAACAGCAATTCGTCGGTCCCCTGCCGTTTTTCCTCGGCCCACGACGTCATCGTCACGGCCGGGACAATGAACAGCAGCAGCAGCGGGAAGTACTCGCTGAGCTGATCGAGCGTCGCGAGATTGTTCGTGAAGAACCGTGGGCTGAACGCCGCCGCCGCGCACGCTACGACGAACACCACGATGAAGAGGTAGCCGATGACCCCCGAAAAATAGCTGGCCAGATTCCGCCAGAAGACGGCCTTGATCACATGACTTCGCATGGTGCATCCCGTTGGGAGAAATTCCGAATCTCAAATCTCAGATTTCAAATCTCAAATCACGTCATCCGGGCCTTGGTCAGCTCGCGGAAGCGGGTTTCCATGTCGTGGCCCTGGCCTTCCATCTGTTCGACCGAGCCATCGAAGACGACCTGTCCCGCATTAATCAGCACGACTCGGCTGCAACAGGCGGCAACTTCTCGGAGGATGTGCGTCGAGAGCAGGATCGTCTTGTTCTTCGCGAGGCTGTGAATCAGAGCTCGAACCTCGTGAACTTGATTGGGGTCCAGGCCGCTGGTTGGCTCGTCCAAGATCAGCACTTCGGGATCGTGCAGTAGTGCCTGAGCCATTCCGACACGCTGTTTGTAGCCGCGCGACAGCTTGCCGATCGTCTTGTTCCAGACGGCCCGCAACGAACACTTCTCGGCGACAAATTCCAGCCGGCTTTGCAGGTACGGCCCCGACATGCCTCGCGCCTGACCGAGATATTCCAGCAGCGATTTTGGGGTCATCTCGTGGTACAGCGGCCCGTTCTCCGGCAGATAGCCGATCAGCTTGACCGCTTCGAGGCGGTTGTCGGCGACGTCAAAACCACCGATGCGAGCGGAACCTTCCGTCGGAGTCAGGAAGCCGGTCAGCATTTTCATCGTCGTGGACTTGCCCGCCCCGTTCGGTCCCAGGAAGGCCGTGACCTCCCCTTTGGGAACCGAAAAGGTGACATCGCGAGCCGCCGCGAACGGTCCATAAAATTTGCTGAGGCCACGAGCCTCGATCATTACACCATTCTGGCCGCTGTTGTCCGAGTTTTTGCTCATCAACCCGATCCTCTTTGGCGGCCCCGCTCGACTCCCGTCGTCGGCTCCGCTTTGACCACAAACACCAACAGCGGCCGAAACTCCAAAGCTCCGCCGCTGCGTGACTCATGCGGCTGGCCGTCGGAACCTCACGCCCGACTTCCAAGCCGCTGCGAATACGCAGGAAATTACTGGTCGCGTTGGATGAAGTCCAGCAACGCGAACGAATGGTCGGCGGTGTTTGAGTTCGCGACGACTCCATGCCGCGATAGGCTGCCCAGCCTCCTGAACCGCGAGAGAGGCTGGATGCAATGACTCGTTCGTTTCGCTGAATGACGCTGACTCGCTGGCCGGTCGGCAGTTGTCGCTGAGGATTCGGCTTGGATCGGTGGTTGCCGCCCCTTCTGCCCAATCAGTTGATGAGTCACCGTACAAAGAGCAGCTTCCCGCTCACGAACTCGCCGCTTGAGCGGCAGTTGCCAACGTGATTCTGAATCTCGATGAGGCGGTCACGAAGGCAGACGTCGGTTATTCAACGTACGAATCAAACACGCGGACCTGAGCCCAATTGGGCTTATTCTCTTCGATGAATTGAATGTGCCGCGGAGCGACTTGGTAATCGTCCTGAGCCTTCCGGCTGTCGAACACCACGTTCAAGCAGACGTGAAACGAGCGGTCATTGACCGGCCGGGCGAGGTCCGGCACCAGCGTGCCAGCCGAAAAATAAACTTCACCCGGATGTCCCTTGAGGTACTTGTGACAAGCCTCGACCAACGCCTGCTGAGCGGCGGGCGAGGCGTCCTTCAGCGTGAAGTAAACCATGTGAGCCAGATGCGAATTCGTGCTGTCGGCCATCCGTCGGATCCTTGAAACTGTTCTTGGAGAGTGTGAAGTCCATCGAAAGCGGACCACATTCTGGCAGTCCCATCCGGCGACGTACAGTCACTACGCTGCGTCGTCAGGCCGCTGAAACGCACGAAGGCGACGGATGAGTCATCCGCCGCCTTCGCACTGCCGTTTGGGGCTTTCGTTGCCACTATGCGTCCAGCAGATCCAACCATGCGGCCGAGAATGTGAAGGCTTCGTTGATCTCGGACCGCAAGCCGCGCACGACATTCGTGCCGGCACCGCCAGAGAGCGTATCGCCATTCGTTGCGCCGCCATCGACGTTGTCGTCGCCGTCGCCGCCCAATGCGATGTCTTTGCCGGCGTCGCCTCGCAGCAGATCGTTGCCGGCATCGCCGAGCAGCGTGTCGTTTCCGCTGCCACCGTAGATCGAGTCGTTCCCATCGCCGCCGGACAACGCATCGTTACCGTTGTCGCCGTTGAGCCGATCGTTCCCCGCTCCACCTCCGAGCGTGTCATCGCCGATGCCACCGCTGAGAGTGTCGTTGCCCTCGCCACCACGCAGTAGATCATTGCCCGCACCGCCTCGCAGATCGTCTTTTCCCGCACCACCATCGGCGGTGTCATTGCCGGAGCCGGCGATGAGAATGTCGTTGCCGTCGCCGCCGAGCAGTTGCACGCCCAGTTGAACCACCGCCAAGACCGTGATTGAGTCGTTGCCGTCACCACCGTCGATCGTCACTGAGCCGTGGAACGAGCGATTCACCGCCGACAGCGTCACGCGATCGGCACCCTCGAGTCCGTTGAAGACCACTTCGGCGAGATTCGGCGAGGTCGCTCGACTGAGATCGAGCGTCACGCGATCGCCTTTGGTCGTCCCGTCGATCAGCAGTGAGTTGGTCTCTCCCAGCGGTACGTCCTGACGTCCGTGTCCCGGCTTGCTGATGCGCAGCTCGTCGCCGCGCACCGCCATCGTGATGGCCCCGGTCTCTTCCAGCAGCGACACGCGCACCTGCCCGGTGACCACGTTGACCGCCGCCAAGGTCAGCATCGTCTGAGCTTCTTTCAGCGTTTCGGGAGCGTCGATGTACTCCCAGTCGGACGCGCCGTCGTCGGTCTCCGTGAAGACTGGTTCAATGTTGAGCACGGCGATGTACGGCTCGTCGTTGAAGTCGATCTGGCCGTGGTGACGGCCGGGATCGTCGATCTCCGTCGCGATCACCGAATTGTTCGAGACCGTGTAGAGGACATCTTCGATGTACGCACTGCGGACGATGTAGCCGTCATCCGAAACCGTTCCATTGAGTTGGATCGCCGACTCACCGGACTGATTGACATCAACATGGAACACGAACAGTTCGTTGTGGTAGCCGGTCTCCCAACTGTAGCTCGATGCCGGAATCGCGAGCGTCTCCTTCGATGCGAACCAGCCGAT
>CAZILR010000117.1:0-10691 GCA_964539995.1 uncultured Planctomyces sp. | reverse complement strand
GCATCCACGTTGAGCACCGTCTCGCTGAACGTCGCGCGGAACACGAGCGTGTCTGCGTTCGTCAGACTGTTATTCGGCGACTGCCGCAGGAAGGAAACGGTACTCGGAGCGATTCGATCAAGCGTGTAGACCTGCCCGGTGTAGTTGCCTGCCAACGGCTTCCCGGCCACATCCACGATCGAATCGTCATCAACCAGCTTGATGCCAAGCGTTCCATCCCCAGAGCCAGCCGAAGCGACCACGAACCAAATCGTGCCACTCCCGGTCACGCTGGTGATCGAAGCTCCCGTGACGCCAGACGGCAACAACGAGAAGTCGCCGGCATTCACACCGGTCACGCTCTCACTGAACACGACCGTCCAACCGACGCTGCTCGCATTCGTCCGATTGCTCATCGTCCGCGTGATGGACGTGACCGTCGGCGGAGTGGCGTCCAGCGAGAATGACTGGCCGAGGAGGCTACCGTCACCCGCCCCGCTCGTCCCTTCGCCACCGAGTGGATTCAGGAACGAGTCGTGAATCGAATAGTTGTCCACCAGCCGCAACCCGATCGAGCCAGTCCCCGTTCCGATCGACGCCGTGACGAAATAGGTCGTTCCGCTGCCGACAAACTCCGTGATCGCGGCTCCGGAGAACCCGGCTGTGACCAGTTGGAAGTCATCGAAATGCACACCCCGCACCGGTTCATCGAAGACGACCCGCCAGCGCACGCTGCCGTCCGGTACGTTGTTGCCGACGTCGCGCTGAATCGAAGTGACCGTGGGAGCGATTGCGTCAGGTTCTCGAACGACCCAAATCTCGCGGCCGTGAATGCCATCGTTCGCCGTGAAGTACAGCGTGTCGCCAATGGCCGAGAGGAAAATTGGCTCAGAGCCGTACTCACCTTGATAAATGTCAGTGACAAGCCGAGTCCCGTCCGCCGTTCCATCCGTCTTCCAAAGCTCAAGACCATGAGAATCAACAGCGACGAAGTACACAGCTCCTGCGAAGCTCACGAATCGCCCCGGCCCGGAACCGTCATCGCCGAAAGCGATGTCCTTGATCATCCAGGTTCCGGCGGCGGTGCCATCGGTTCTCCACAGTTCGAGTCCCGTTTCCGGGGTGTATGCATCGAAGTACACGACGTCATTGAGGTTCGTCAAATTGTGAACCCAACCGACGCCTTCAGCAGAAATTCTGAATGTTCCGTCCACAGTGCCGTCAGTCGTCCAGAGCTTCCGCGACTTCTCGAAGACCAATCCGCCGTCCACTGGTGTCAAGTCCGTCGGATGTCCGGTGCCGCCGAATCCCATCATGAGCACCGTTCCGTCCGAAGTGCCATCGGATTTCCAAAGTTGGCTCTCGGAGAAATCTCGATCAAGCAGGACGAAATACAGCGTGTCTCCAACTGCCGTGAATTCGGAAACCCATCCATTGAAAGACCGGAGGAACGTCGTCCCCGATTCTGTGCCGTCAGACTTCCACAACCCATCGCCGTGCTCGTCGTCACGGGCAGTGAAAAAGAGAGTGCCGTTCACGTCCGTCAGATGCTCGGCAACAGCTCCCGCCGCACCTTCACCGATTTCTTTCACCAAAACGGTTCCATCGGGCGTTCCGTCGGACTTCCACAATTCCGGCCCGTGTTCGTTGTTAGCAGCGACAAAAAACAGCGTGCCATTCACGTCTGTCAGATGCATCGGGAACGAGTTCTCTCCCCAATCACCGCTGGTGTCGGTGGCGATGTCCTTCAACAGGATAGTTCCTTCAATCGTGCCGTCCGAACGCCACAGCTCAAGGCCATGCACGCCGTCGTCCACTGGGAAGTAAGCCAACCCATTTGAATGAATCATCTCGAAATCGACGCCAGCGTTGAACTCACCCGTGAAAGTCTTGAGCAGTTGCGTGCCTGTCGCAGTTCCATCCGTTCGTCCAATCTGACGCCCTTCTTCAGTCCACGCGGCCGCGATGACGAAATCGCCCGCTGGGATGAATCCGAAGATTTGATCATCGTTGACGTTGTCTCCCGGAACGATGTCGGCCAGCAATTCCGCACCACCGGGTGGCGGTGGCGTTGTCGTGACGACATGCAATTCTCCGTCGCCATTCTGGTACTGGTATGACGAGTAAAACAACTCGCCGTTGACGACCGCCAACGTCCGGGCATTCGAGTCGTACTCGTCTTGTCCGAGATCGTCGATCTGCTCGCTGATATTGAACGTGCCCGCCTCCGTTCCGTCCGTCACGAACAAGCCGTAGTCGCGAACCGTGAAGACGAGTTTGCCTCCCACTTCCACCAAGTCCCCGAAGAAAAACTGCTCGTCCGGCATATCTGTGAAGACTTGCACGGTCGCTGCTGTCGTCCCATCGGATTTCCAGAGCCGAGTGTCGTCGTTGCCTCCCTCGCCCAGAAAGAACAATGCTCCGTTGAGATTGGTCAATTGCGTGGGAGACAGGCTGTCGGAACCTTCTGTGATGTCGGTCAGCCGCACGGTGCCATCGGCCGTGCCGTCGGACTTCCAAAGTTCTCGACCGTGCTGACTCGTGAAGGCGGAGAAGTACAGCACGCCATCCACATTGGTGAGTTCACTTGGCTCCGAGCTCCCTCCCGCTCGAATGTCTTTGACGAGTCCCGTGCCTAGGGCGGTGCCATCGGATTTCCACAGCTCGTATCCTAATCCCGGCTGATGGACCACGAAGAACAACGTGTGATCGACAGCGACGAGTCCTTCAAATCCCTCAAAGAAAGTCGTTTGCTCGGCAGTGCTCAGGTCGGCCACCATGAGAGTGCCCGCTTCCGTGCCGTCCGACTTCCAAAGGTCATCGCCATGCTCGCCGTCGTACGCGACAAAAAACAGAGTGCCGCCAACGTCAATGAGGCTGAATCCCCCGTCACCCGGACGAATGTCCTTCAAGAGTCCCGTGCCACTGGCGGTGCCGTCTGACTTCCACAACCCGATGTTGCGTTCTACATCCGAACCCGAAAAGAAGAGCGTCCCGTTGCTCACCACAATGTGCCTGTCAAGTTCCAGTTCAGGAGTCCAACTCTCGGAATTGACGGTCTTGACCAGCACGGTCCCCGCTTCAGTTCCATCGGATTTCCAAAGCTCCGTCGTGCCTGTCATCCAACCGGAGAAGAAGAACAATGTGCCATTGAAATTGATCAATCCGATTGGCTTAGACCACTCCTCGCCTGCGTTGATGTCTTTGACCAAGACCGTTCCCGAGGCCGTGCCGTCCGTTTTCCACAACTCGCGACCGTGGACACCATCGTCGGCCGTAAAGAACAACGTGTCTCCAACAGGGGTGAAATCATCGGGATAGGAGCGTTCAAAACCCTTTAAGTCCATGACCTGCCGCACGAAGTACTCCGGTAGCGTGTCGTTGAGCAGGTAGGTCTCGTCGATGGCTGGCTCGATGGTCGTCAACGGATTGCCGGCCAAGTCGGTAATGTTTTGCGAGGTACTGAGGTTCAATCCGACCAGGCCGTTGTAGACGCTCAAGTCGCCGCCTGAAATTTCCAACTCGAACTCTTTGCCGTCCGAGTCTTCCAGCTCACGGAGCTGCGTGACTTTGGCGGTCGTCAATCCGTCCACTGTGAAATCGGAGGGCTCAATTCTGACCGCATCACGAAATGTCACTCGAAAATAAAGCTGATCAGCGTTCGTCTCTCTGCCTGCGGAATCCGACCGCGTAAAAGACACGAGGGCTGGTATCGTCTTGTCAATGACATAGGTTTCGCCGGTCAACGAACCATCATCAGTCCCGCTTCCACATAACGGCCTGAGTGACAAATCCACGATGGAGTCATTATCGACCAACTTGATCGTCAGTGATCCATCTCCCGATCCGGTGTTTGCGGTGACCACATAGTTCGTCCCGCTACCCGTGACATCCGTGATTGTGGCCGCAGTGATTCCAGTCATCTCCAATGCGAAGTCGGTGAGATCGACTCCCGTGACTTCTTCATCGAAAACAACCACCCAACGCACGCTGTTCAAGTTGGTTTGATCTGCTCCGTCGTGCTCCAGAGAGAGAAGTGCTGGCGGGAAAGTATTGTTGACGACTGATGTACTCGCGTCCGATTGCAGGGCATAACCAACCTCGTCCCGCACGGCGTAGTACGGGACGAGGACGGTCACCGGACCGTTGCGGGGAGGTGCCACTTGGACGGTGTAGCTGTCACCGTCAATCTTTGTGAACGAGCCGGCAGTGACTTGGCCCTGCCATTGTTCGGCACCCCAGCGAACAGAGATGTCGTTCGCCGTAAATCCGAGAACTGGTTCGTTGAACTCGAAGAAAAATGTGATGGGACCGTCGGTATGACGCGTCCCATTCGGGGTGATCGTGAGCGATGGCGGAGTGCGATCGATGACTTTCGAGGCGCTGGCTGCGGTATTGCCATTTGCAGCCGCGTCTGCGGCCGAGTCGTTAGCAACCGAGACTTGGACTTCACCGTCCGCGATGGGCGTGACGTTCAAGATGTAGGTGTCGCCATCGACGGCAGTCAGAACTCCCGGTGTCCCGTTCGTGATCACGATATCGTCGAGCATGAAGCCGGTTATTGGCTCGCTAAATTGGAATGTGAACTGAATGGGATCGTAATTGAATCGCTGATACGACGAGATGTTCAACGTCGGTGCTATCGTGTCGATGGTATAATGGACCCCGGCAAATTGATTCCCCCCATAAAGCTGAATCGGGATGAGGAATGACGAAGGCGATCCCAACGTGGGTGAAGCAAAGTTTGAAGCAACTCGGTTTGTGTTACCAACCGTCACGTTGTTGGAAGTCACTGGAGCCCGGGGCGAGTCAATGGACCAGTAGGCAGCGACATCGGCGACGGCACCGATGTAGTAGGTTGATCCCGGGTTTAATGTCACGGCCGAAAATGGCTGCGACACCTTCATCGTGAAGGCATCGTCTGCAAACCATTCCGGCGCGGTCGCCATGCGCAGAGTAGATCCCTCGAAAATCACAAACCTCAGATGACCTGGGCCGAACAGATCGACCGATGCTCCGATTTGTGTGATCGTCGTTGGAACAGAAACAGTGATGCCACCTGCAATGTCACCACTTCCGGCCGGCCGATATTCGCTTGAGTGGTAGAGGCTCGACACATGAACGAGCAACTCATCCCAACGAAGGCCACGGTTTGCCAAGTCGGCGATCGACTCCCAACCAATCAGGTTGAGTCCCACAGTCCCCTCTCCAGAAATGCCGCTGACATTCACGACGTAATGAGCATGGTCTCCCGTGTCTTCCAAGGTGAGTGGATCGGCTACGGTCACACCGTTCAGAGCCAATTGAAAATCGGCGGCATCGACACCGGTCACCGGTTCGCTGAATGTCACCGCAAACGACACGTTTCGAGTATTTGTCGCTGAGGTATCCGGTTGGCCGCGAGTGATGGTCACTGTGGAGGCAATCGTGTCCTCAGTCAGCAAAATGCGTGTCTCTAGCACCTCGGCGGATTCCACACGGCCAGAACGCCGACGCGACAATCTCGCTCGTGTTCGCTGGGGCCGAAAGACAACCTGCTGACGAAGCGAGTCCAACCAAGAAAACAGGCGCATGAGGCAACTTCCTTGTTGCAGGCGTGCGGAATCGGCGAGTGAACGGTGTGAAGAGGCGACAGGGTGTGCAGAGGCCGTGAGTCACGACACGAGGAACATAAAGCGAGCTGGCGGAGGGGCAGGTCACGGCTCAGAACGAGCTGCGGAAGGGAGGAGAATTCGCAGTTCAAATTCGATCACGTCTTGTAAGTGGAATTCCTAGAGCATCTCAAGACGTGTTGACCTGCGGAATCTGCCGTTCACGGACGAGACGCGAAAACGCCAACGGCGTAAGTGGGCACACCATTGGCGAATTGTAGGCGAATTCGCGTCATCACGGCGCATCGACCGAAACGAGGTCTTGGTGCCCGTCACGCTCGGCAACAAACACTAATCGTCGGCCATCGGGAGACCAAGCCGCGAAGTCGTCTTGCTCAGGATGATTCGTGACGCGCGACAGCCCGGACCCGTTTGGAGCAATCAGATAAATTTCATAGTTGCCGTCGCGATTGCTCGTGAACGCGATGCGGCGGCCGTCGGGAGACCAGCGCGGGCGGATGTCTTGCTTGGGACTATCGGTCAGTCGGCGAACATCGGTGCCGTCGGACCTCATGACGTACAAGTCGTAATCACCGTCTCGTGTCGAACTGAAAACGACCTGCTGGCCATCGGGAGAAAAGCTCGGCCAGTTGTTCACGCCGGACGAATCCACCAATCGACGAGGCTGCTTCGCATCGGTGCCGACCGAGAACAAGTGCTGCCGCCCTTCTTCGGGATAGCTGTAAAGTACACGCGAGTTGTCCGGCGCGATCGCCGGACTGTGCATTCCAGAGAAGCCGCCGCCGGGTGGAACGTCAGACTGATTGCCCGTCATCAAATCTTTGATGACCAGCGCGAGGCTCAGGTTGCCGCGATTCTGCACGAACGCCAGGAACCGTCCGTCGCGAGACACGGCCGGCTCGAACTCGGAGCGTGTTTCGTCGGGATGCAACGACTCAACTTTGCCGCTCGCCAGCGTCAGTTTCATCAGCCGCAATTGCTTCGGCCGATCGAGCACTGCGAACAGCAACTCGCTGCCGTCCGCCGTTGAGAACACCGGATCGCGTTTCACGCGACCATCAGTCGTGAGCCGAATCGGCTCAGCCGCGATCATGAGTTGACCGAAACCAAGTCCCATAAATGTCGCGAACAGCACGCTCGAACGAAACATTCTCTGTGCTCTCCGTGTGCCGGCATCATCAAAGCCAAAAGTCACACCAACTCGTGAATCACGCTTCCGCCGTCGAGCACCCGGAACTCCGCTCGAGCCTGCGTGTCCATGCCCGCCAGTTCGCTGATTGTGGTGCCGACCATCAGTGGCGTGATTCCTTCGGTGACGGGGTCTTCGCCGTACTTGTCGCTCGCGCCGATCACTCGGCCCGGTTCGATGCCGGCTCCCGACCAGAGCGAGAAGTAGCAGCGCGGCCAGTGATCGCGAGCCGCTCGGCCGTTGATCCGCGGAGTCCTGCCGAACTCACCCATCGCCACGACCAGCGTGCTCTTCAACAAACCGCGCGTGTCGAGATCGTCCAGCAGCGCCGAGTACGCGCGGTCGAAGATCGGGCAATGTGTGTCTTGCAACAGTTCAAAGTTGTAGATGTGGGTGTCCCAACCGAAGTCGCAGTTCGGAGTGATCGACTCGACGTACTCGGACCAATTGACCTGAATGTACGGCACGCCCGCCTCGACCAATCGCCGCGCGAGCAGACAGCTTTGACCGAAGGTCGTCTGCCCGTATCCGTCGCGCAACTTCTGAGGCTCCGCCGTCAGATCGAACGCCGCACGAGCAGCCGGAGTCGTCAGCAACCCGTACGCTCGCTGAAACGTGCGGTCCCACTCGTCGATGCCCAGAGCTTCAAGCTGTCTCGGCACTTCATCGACCAACGAAAGCAACGCCCGCCGATCGGAGACTCGATTCGGTGTCAGCCCATCCAACAACTGCAACGCGGGAATTTCGACCTCGCCGAGATCGGAGCAACTGACCATGAACGGGTCGAACGTCTTGCCAAGCGTTCCACCACCGTAGCCGTCCACCTTGCGGACGACATCGCGCGGAATGCCTCGTCCAACCGAGACAAACGGCGGCAGCGATCCGCGATGACCACGAAACTTCGAGATGATCGAACCGAAATTCGGACGCACCGGTTCGGGCTTCTCTTTGAATCCCGTCAGCCCAACGGTCCCGGCATCGGGATGCCCCGGCTCCGAAGTGACATGACTTCGCACGACCGAGTATTTGTTGGATCGCGCCGCCAACCTCGGCAGGAGTTCGCTGACCATCTGCCCTGATGTGCGAGTCGGAATCGGCGTAAACGGCCCACGATACTCCATCGGAGCGTCGGGCTTCGGATCGAACGTGTCGATGTGACTCGGCGCGCCCCACAACCAGACGAAGATGATCGACTTCGCTCGCGTCGCCGCCGCCGCGCGAGCCACGTCGTCAGCCGTCAAAGCTCCGAGCATCCACGGCAGCGCGGCACCGACTTTCAGAAACGAACGCCGACCCTTGCCATCGCAAGTCTTCGCTCGAAAAGTGCCGACGTCGAACATGCTGGGCCTCTGGAACACCGACGAACCGCCAGTGCGCATCGGTAATTGAAAAACAGTTACTCGAACACTGTATTCGGCGCGACAGGCACTCGAAAGCCAGTTTTCGGTGCCCTGGTGTCTCTGACGAGCGGCCAACCACTACGAAGCGTCGTACAACGCCGCTAATTCCCGCTCGTATTTCGCGAGGATGTGCCGGCGACGGACTTTCATGGTCGCGGTCAATTCATCGGCCGCCAGTTGGAACGGCTTATCGAGCAGTAGACAGCGTTTGACTCGTTCCGGTTGGCTGACCACTTCCATGACCGCGTCGATCCTCGATTGCACGAAATCGACCAGAGCCACCGTCGTCACGAAACCATCAGTGACGCTCCACCCGCAGCCGAGTTTTTCCGCTTCGGCCTTCAACGAGGCTTCGTTCGGCACGATCAACGCGCTGATGAAGTGCCGGCCATCTCCGTAGACGACCGCTTGATCGATAAACGGATCACTGGTCAGCAGCCGCTCCAATTCGCTCGGAGCGATGTTCTTTCCCGCCGACGTAACGAAGAGATCTTTCTTGCGGTCAGTGATCGACAGAAAGCCTTCATCGTCAAGCTTGCCGACATCACCGGTATGCAGCCAGCCGTCGCGGATCGTTTCGGCAGTGGCGGTAGGATTCTTCCAGTAACCCTGCATGACGTGCGGCCCGCGAGTCAGGATCTCGCCATCTTCGGCGATGCGGACCTCAACATTTTCGATCGTGCGTCCCACCGAGCCGATCTTGAACGACTCGGTGTTGTTGAACGAAATCACCGGCGAGCTTTCCGTCAGCCCGTAGCCTTCCAGCAACGGCAATCCCGACGCATGAAACGCACGGCAGACGTGCTGAGGCAATGGCGCACCGCCCGACGTGAGCTGCCTAATTCGCGATCCGAAGATTTTCCGCAGCCGGTCATCGCGTTTCTGCGGAGGCAACTCGACAACGCTGTTCCAAATTTTTTCGTAAAAGCGAGGCACGGCGGTCAACCACATCGGCTGCACAGCGTCCAAGTCGAGAAGGAGCGTTTCGATCGACTCGGCCAGCGCGACGGTGGTGCCCGCCCACGTCGTCAAATAATGATCGACGGTTCGAGCGTAAATATGGCTGTACGGCAGCCAACTCAGCAGCACGTCGTCCGGTTTCATAAACGAAATCTTCCCGGTGCCCGCCGCATTGGTCAGCAGATTGTCATGCGAAAGCATGACTCCCTTCGGATTCCCGGTCGTGCCGCTCGTGTAGATGATCGTCGCTAAGTTGCTGCCGCGGATTGCTGCCTCGCGCCGAGTGATCGCCTGGCGACCAGCAGCCCCCATTTGCCAGCCACGATGCTTCAGTCCGTCCCAGGTCAACAACTTGAGCCGGCAGTCCGGAGGCGAAATGATCGGCTCAAACGAGACGAGGAATTCGAGATGAGGCAACGAGTTCAGCACGGCGAACACTTTGTCCGCCTGACACTGCCCACTCACAATAATTCCGCGCGACTCGCTGTGCCCGACTTGGTACTCCACCTGAGCCGCAGCCAGCGGTGCATGCAGCGGGACATCGGCCGCTCCACAACTCAAAATCGCATGATCGGCGATCAGCCATTCAAACCGATTCTCGCTCAGAATTGCGATGCGATCGCCAACCAGAATTCCCTGAGAGATGAGCCCTGCCGCTGCATCGTCCGCTTGCCGCCGGTAATCCACCCAAGACAAATCGCAGAATTGCCCGGTCTGCTTGTGCCGCAACGCCACCCTCGGCCCCATTTGCTCCGCAGTTTGTCGATGCAATTCGCAAAGATTCTGAGCGTCCATCTCGGATCCTCCATCGCCGGCAAACGATAGGGGCTTCAGTGGAGGACTGCCAGAAGTCTGCTCCAACCGCTCTCATCCAGAAGACCCATCCGAAAACTGTGTTTGAGTCATCACACGACACAAACTTCTCGAAGGTCACAAAAAAAGGCTCTCCCGAAGGAGAGCCTTAAAAGACCCCGGCGATAACCTACTTTCACACCTTTCGGCACTATCATCGGCCCTGGCGGCTTAACTGTCGTGTTCGGAATGGGAACGAGTGTTTCCCGACCAGGTAAAGTCACCGGAGAAAATCTTAGACGTCGGTTTCCCAACGGTCTAAGAAGGTGGTTGTGAGTCTGCTTTGCACAATCTCGCGAAAAACCAAGGACAAAAATGGTCAAGCGTTCGTCCATTAGTACCGGTTGGCTAAGACGGTTACCCGCCTTACACGTCCGGCCTATCAACCTGATCGTCTTTCAGGGGACTTCAGACCTTGCGGTCAACGAGACCTTATCTTGGGAGCGGCTTCGCGCTTAGATGCTTTCAGCGCTTATCCGTACCGCACGTTGGCTACCCTGCCGTGCCACTAGCGTGACAACAGGAACACCAGAGGTGCGTCCCTCCAAATCCTCTCGTACTAAAGAGAAAACCCCTCAAGTCTCGTACGCCCACAGTAGATAGGGACCGACCTGTCTCACGACGGTCTGAACCCAGCTCACGTACCACTTTAATCGGCGAACAGCCGAACCCTTGGGAGCTTCTTCACCCCCAGGATGT
>CAZILR010000116.1:0-10714 GCA_964539995.1 uncultured Planctomyces sp. | reverse complement strand
GACGGCCCGCCGTACAACGCCGGCTCATCAGACATCCTCGGCAAGCTGGAGATCAAAGAAGACGGCCTGCATCGGCTGCAAATCACCGACCTGTTCGGCGGAACACGCAACGATCCGAAGAATGTTTATCGACTCGTTATTCGCAAAGCGGCTCCCGACTTCGCCGTCGTTGCGTGGGCGCTGCACATGGAACTGCGAAACGGCGATCGCAACGCGGTCTCGAAGCCGCTGGCGCTGCGAGGTGGTGCGACGATGGCGCTTGAAGTTGTCGCCATTCGTCGCGACGGTTTCGATGGCGATATTGATCTTGCGATGGAAGGTCTGCCCGAAGGAGTGACCGCGAGCGGCTTGAAGATCCCGGCCGGTCAGACGCGCGGTTTGATGCTCGTGACGGCGAATCAGAACGCGCCGCGAGCGATCGGCAGCGGCACGTTCTTCGGTCGAGCAACCATCAACGGTGAGGCGGTGACTCGGCCGTGTCGATTGGCCTCGCACGCTTGGCCGATCCCAGATTCGTGGGGCGAGATCCCTAGCCCGCGACTGCTTGCCGACATCCCGGTTTCCGTCAGCGGTCTTGAGTTCGCGCCGATCACGCTCACGTCGCCGAAGGAAATTCAAACCGTGACCGCCGGTGAAAAGCTGACGATCCCGCTGCTGCACACTCGCCGCAGCGAATTCTCCGGAGGGACTCTACAACTCAAGGCGATGGGAGTTGGTTTCGACCGCACGCCACAGTTCGATGTGTCGCTGACGGCCGATCAGTCGCAAGCGGTTCTCGACACGGCCGCGTTGAAAACTCCGCCCGGAGACTATTTGATTGCGTTCTACGGGGGAGCGGTCGCAAAATACCGGCGTCGGTTGGATTTGGTCGCCGCCGCCGAGGCTGCTCAAAAGAAAGCGATGGAGGAACTGGCGACCCTCGACACCGAACTCAAGAAACTAACCGAAGCCGCCAAGGCTGCGGCAACGGAAGCCAAACCCGAAGCCGATAAAGCTGTGGAGGCCGCGACCGTCAAACACAAAGCCGCAACCGCCGCAGTGGCTGCTGCCGCCGAACGACTCAAGAAAGCCACCGCCGACGCCGTCCCGCAAGACATCGTCGATATCGTTGTTTCCGAACCGATTGCGATCCGCGTGAACGCCCCCGCCAAGTAACCCGAAGCGTCAGCGAGGGCGGTCGCCCTCGCTGACAACGAATTCAAAACAGAATCCTGTGATCAAAATCCCTTGAAGCGCTCGCCCTCGCTGACGCTTCGGGTTAGTCAATTCGGAGAACTCAATCATGGCCCACAACACGGTCTTCTGCCCCGGTCCCGACAGCATCTGTTCGGGACGACGTGGATTTCTTCAGACCGGTCTCGCGGGGTTTGCGTCGCTCAGCCTGCCGGGCATCCTGCGGTTGCAGGCTCAGAGCTTGCGGGCGGCTGAGGAATCGGGATCGAGCCGCGACAAGAACGCCGTCATCATGGTCTGGCTGCCTGGCGGCATGTCGCACATCGAAAGCTACGATCCGAAGCCGAACTCCGGCAGCGAATACAGTGGGCCGTTCGGGACGATCCCGACGGCGATTCCGGGAATGCGCTTCTGTGAATTGATGCCGCGACAGGCCGCCATCGCCGAGAAGTTCACGGTGCTGCGGTCGATGCGACAAGCGGCGGGCGGCCACCCCGCAGGTTCGATGCAGTTGCTCTCCGGCGATCCCGACACGCGCGACAAACCGAAGCCGCGTTATCCGGACTGGATGTCGGTGACGAATTACGTCCGGTCGCTGAAAGGACCGCGCAAGGAACCGCTGCCGGGCTACGTCGGGATCAATCCGCCGACGGGTTACAACGGGCCGGCGTACCTTGGAGACGCTCACTCGCCGTTCGTAGTCTCCGGCGATCCGAGTCTGCCGACGTTCTCGGTTCCGAACATTGGCCTCACCGACACGAATGAGGTTCGACGCCTCGGACGCCGCTCGTCATTGCGACAGAACCTCGACACACTCGAACGGACGTTCGACCAGCAACGGGAACTTGCCGCCCTCGACGAGTTCGAATCGCAGGCGATGACGCTGCTGACCAACTCCAAGACGAAGGAAGCGTTCGATCTCAGCCGCGAAGACCCGCGAATCCGCGATCGCTACGGCCGCAATCAGTGGGGCCAGCAATTACTGCTCGCGCGACGATTGATTGAGGCGGGAGTTGATGTCCTCACAACGAGCTTCGCCGGGCCTCTGTGCGGTCGAGTCCAGAACTGGGACGATCACGCCGTCAACATGCACGTCTTCGACGGTATGAAGTTCCGAGCACCTGCCTACGATCAAGCGGTGACTGCGTTGATTGAAGACCTGCATGACCGAGGACTCGACAAGCGCGTTCTGCTGGTCGTCACGGGTGAGTTCGGCCGTACTCCGAAAATTAGCTACGCTGCCAGCACTGGTGGCGGCGACGCGAGCGCTCCGGCTGGCACGATTCAACCGGGCCGCGATCACTGGCCGCGAGCATTCTCCAACCTTTGGGCCGGCGGGGGCATTCAAACCGGCGGCTTCATCGGCGGCACCGATAAACGCGGCGAAGATTCGATCGAACGGATCTGCGGCCCCGGCGACTTCCTGGCGACCATTTATCACCACCTGGGACTTGACTCGGCCACCACGCTGATCAAGGACTTCAACGGCCGTCCGACTCCCATCGTCGATCACGGCAAGCCGATCCCAGAGTTGATCGGCTGATCGCGGACTTTCACTTCACGCCATCGCGCGGATGTTCGGGATGAAGTCGATGGTTCGTTGCATTTCGTGGCGGAGTTGCTGAGTCAGATCGCGTGCCAAATTCCAATCCTCCTTCTTTGCGAAGGATTCCAGATTGGAACACGTTTCCATCAAGGCGTCGGCGGCCAAGATGCCGGCGGTGCCTTTGAGCGCGTGGGCTTTGGAGGCGATCGTGGCGTGATCTTTTTCCGCCAACGCGGCGTCGAACGCATCAAGGCGTGATGGGCTCGTTTTCGCGAACTCCTCTAACAGCATGAGCGCGAAGTCCAAATTCCCCAAACATTGGTCGAGCAGTCGATCGTGATCAATTGGCGGCGTGGGCAGCAAGTCCTGGAGATCGCGCGTGGACAATTCAAAAGGACGACGCGACGCGTAGGTCGAGGATTCGGTCGAGGTGATGGTAGCGCTCATGAGCATCTCGTTTGCAGAATGGAAGTCGCTTGGAACTGGGAAATTGCCAGTGGTGCGGGGCAAAGAAATTACTAGCTCGCCGATTTCCCTCGATACGGGACTGCGGCGTAAACTTTGATCTGATGGAGCAAATCGACCGGGTTCATGCCGGTTGTGCCAAGCG
The DNA here is from genome assembly GCA_964539995.1 of uncultured Planctomyces sp. GTDB lineage: Bacteria > Planctomycetota > Planctomycetia > Planctomycetales > Planctomycetaceae > SXKJ01. The sequence goes on along the minus strand of CAZILR010000116.1, from coordinate 7,385 downwards.
TGCCGACGTCTACAGAACTGGCTGGACAGCGCGTGCTGTCAGGTGTTTCGCCAGCAACTTCTGCAACTGAGCGGCTTGGAGCGGCTTGCTCAGGTAGTCATCCATGCCAGCATCCAGGCAGCGTTCGCGGTCACTTTTGAGAGCGTTGGCGGTCAGCGCGACGATCGGGAGGTGGCCGGATAATTCACCAGCAGCTTCTCGGCAACGGATTTCGCGGCAGGCGGTGAAGCCGTCCATCTCTGGCATTTGGCAATCCATCAGCACAAGATCGTAGCGATGGTTTTGCAGAGCGAGGAGCGCTTCGTTGCCGTTGTTGGCGACATCGCAAGTGCAGCCGCAATGTTTCAGCAATTCCCGGACAAACATCTGATTGATGTGGTTGTCTTCGGCGACCAGGATGTGGCCAGAGAAGGTTGTCGGTTCATCGGCAACGGCATCGGAATTCAGTTTCAGAGTTACGCGAGACAGCACGGAGGACAGCGCGTTGAACAGAGCGCTAGGCCGAATGGGATCGCTCAGAAGGTGTCGCAATCCAAGTTGATGCAAGAGATTCGCCATGTCATTGCTTTCGCTGAACCCCAATCCGATGACCGGCAGATCGGGACGCCGCGCCAGATTCTGGAGATGGACAAATTCATCGCCAATCGACAGGCGGCAATCCGCGAGGACAACGGCAAACGGTTGGCCTTCCAATTTCGCGCGGTTCACGGTGTCGATCGCTTCTCGAAGTGTGACCACATACAGGAAGAGGCATCCCCAGTCCTCCAGACAGTCAGCGATCTGATTGCGTTCGTTGTCCACGCGATCGACCACCAGCACTTTCGTTCCGCCGAGCAGTTGCTTTCGCTGGGCGGTTTTTTGCTCGGCGTTGACGAGGTCGAAAGGAACTTCCATCCAGAACGTGGAACCGACACCCACATCGCTCGTCACTCCGATGGTTCCCCCCATCAATTCCACCAATCGCTTGGCGATGGAAAGCCCAAGGCCAGTCCCACCGAATTGGCGCGAAGTTGAGCTATCGACTTGAGTGAATGGTGAAAACAGGCGATGGAGTTTGTCGTCGGGGATACCCAATCCGGTGTCCGTGACATCGAATCGAATCACGATTCGATGTTGATCACGCTGGAGGCATTTCGTTTCCAGGATCACGCCACCCGTCGTGGTGAACTTCAACGCATTGCCAAGCAGATTCACCAAAATTTGCCGTAGGCGCGTGTCGTCGCACATCGCCGTGACGCAAGTTTCCGGATTGAGCCGGCAGACGAGCGAGATTCCTTTTTCCTTGGCTCGGTGCGAGAACATCGTGATGACGTCGTAGGTCAGAGCCTCCAGGTCGCAGCCTTGAAGATCAAGCTCGATCTTTCCCGCTTCAATTTTGGAGATGTCGAGCACATCGTTAATAAGGCTCAGCAAGGCTCGTCCGCTGGTATTGCTGGTTTCGATAAATTCACGCTGCTTGTCGGTCAGCGGAGTCTTCAACAAGAGATCGTTCATCCCCAGAAGGCCATTGAGCGGCGTCCGTAGTTCATGACTCATCGTGGTCAGAAACTCGCTCTTGAATCGGCTGGTTCGGACAAGCTCCTCGTTGGCCGCCGTCAGTTCGGCGGTGCGTTCGGCCACGCGGTCGGCGAGATGAACACGCTCTTGTTCGATGACGAGGTTGGCTGTCTGCAGTTCTTCGGCCGCCGACTGGAGTTCCTTCAGAACCTTCTGTCGTTCAGTCACGTCACGCACGGCGGCGGCGACGAGCAGTCCATCGGGAGTTTGCATCGGGCTGAGGCTGATCTCGATCGGAAACACTCGGCCGTCTTTCCGCACGCCGAGCAGGTCGTTGCGTCCGCTTCCCATCGAACGCGGCAAGGCGGATTGCATGTATTGTTCACGCAAGCTGGGGTGGTCAGCACGCAAGTGGGCGGGCATGAGCACTTCCACCGAATGCCCCAATAATTCCGCTGGTTTCCAACCGAAGACGGCCGCGACCTGCCGGTTGGCTTCCACGATGATTCCGTTGCGATTCGTGATCACGATCGCGTCTGGCGAGAACTCAAAGAGGTCAGAGAATCGCCGCTCGCTGGCCTGCCGCTCCATTTCGGCGACGACCGAGATGGCGAAGAGTTTAGCGATGGCTTCCATGTTCTCTGGCTGCGTCAAGGCTCGACGGCTCATGACGCCAATGTGACCGATCTGATGTCCTCGGACGTCAATGAATGGGACGCCGACGAAAGACTCGATCTGATAGTCGATCAGAAAGAGGTCTCCGGGGAACTTCTGCCGCAGACCACTGGGAATGACGCAACTGGCGCGGTTCACGACTTGTTCACAGGGAGTTCCCGCGACGGGATAATCAAAGTTGGGCAGAATGGCTCCATCCACGATGATTGCCAAAGTGGTCAGTTGCCCTGGCAGCGCTGGATCGCGACGGCAGATGAAAGCCATTTCGCAATTCACCAATTTGGCGAGCTGGCGCACCACGGCTTCGTAGAATGCCGCTCCCCGCAGCATGGCGAGGTCCGTCGAAAGTAATCGCAGCGCGTGCTCGGTCTGCTTCAGATCGGTCAGATCGGTGGAGACTCGAATGAATCCGCTGACGATGCCGTTCGCGTCTCGGACAGGCATGCCTTGGGTGACCATCCACACAATCTTTCCGTCCGAGTGCAGAAAGCGGAATTCCGAATGAAAGTTCTTGCCGAGGCGGACGGCCTCAGCCCAATCGCGGGACAAACGGAGTCGATCCTCGGGATGCACTGCCGCAAGCCAGCCGTCACCGTGCGCGAACTGGCCGTTGATACCCGACATCTCGCCCCAGCGGTCGTTCACATTGATGCAACTTCCGGTGCGGTCGAAAAACATGATGGCGACCGGTGACACGTTGTTGAGAGTTTCAAACCGCGCGCGAGCCGCCGCGAGTTGCTGTTGGGCCTGCTTCATGTCGGTGATGTTCTCGTGCGCCACGACGACATGGGCCGCTCCATCTCCGGGGAATCTCGTCACGCGGCAGTAAAACCATCGCTGCTTGTCGGCGGAGTGACACGCATATTCATGCACCCAGGATTCTTGTCCGCCCACGAGGATTTGTCGGATCGCAAGGGCCGTGGCGGCGGCATCCGCATCCCCAGCCGCTGACGCTCGGTCACAGATCGCGAGGTAATTCGTTCCTTCGCCCACCAACTGCCACGAGACGTCATTCGCTTGGGCGAACCCTCGCCAAGCGTGATTGGTTGCCACAATCGTTCCCGTGGCATCCAGTACCGCCACATGAGCGGACAAAGCGTCGAGCGTGGCTCGATTGAATCGCTCACCCTCGGCAAGCTGGGCGGTGCGTTGCTCGACGCGGTGTTCCAGATCGGCATTGAGTTGCTGAAGTTCCCGCTTGAACTGACGCTCTTCGGTCACGTCACGAAACACCAGCACGGCTCCGGCGATTCGGCCGGCGTTGTCACGAATCGGTGCGGCGCTATCCGCGATCGGCCATTCGGTGCCGTCGCGAGAAATGAGCACGGTGTGATTGGCAAGTCCCTGGATGGTTCCCGATGCCAGCACTGCGTTCACGGGAACGACTGCCGGTTCGCGAGTTTCTTCGTTGATGATCCGAAAGACCTCGTCAATCGGCCGGCCTGATGCTTCGGACTGTGTCCAGCCGGTCATCAACTCGGCGACTGGATTCATGCGAGTGACGCGACGAACGGCGTCGGTGGCGATCACCGCATCACCAATTGAGTTGAGCGTGACGGCGAGGTTCTGCTCGCTGCACCGCAAGGCGTCCTCGGCTTGCTTGGCAGCGGTGACGTCGCGAGCCGTCGCGAACATCAATCCGCCCGGCTGAGGCACGGACCTCCACGACAGCACCCGCCATGAGCCGTCCTTATGCTGGTAACGATTCTCGAATTGCAAAACCGGTTCGCCGGCGATGACCTGTCGTTCCACTTCGCGCAAGGTGGCGGCCCGATCATCCGGGTGGACGAAGTCGATGAACGGCCGAGCCAGAATTTCCGCATCGCTCCAACCTAACGTCTGGCTGAAGGCGGCGTTGATCCGTTGGAAGTAACCATCGGCGTTCGCAACGCACAACACATCCAGCGAGAGTTCAAAGAAGCGGTCTCGCTCCTGCTCGGCAAGGCCAGGAGTCGGATCAGAGGGAGGAGTGGATGAGTCAGACATCGTGATGAGATCCGGTTTGCGTCATCAACGAGACAGCATTGGCAAAACAGATACCAAGTCCCGCCTTTGGTGAATAGCGATCCTTCCGTCACGGAGGGATCCTCGCTTCGTCGTCAAATCCCTCCAGAACTTCAACTTTTGGCACATGTCCCGCCGAACCCTCACGAGCTGACGACGAAACCTTAATGAGATTTCGTGCGAAGTGATAATTCGTGAGCTATGGTTTCCAGTTCATAGAAAACTAACAGTTCTGTCACTCTCAAAACTTCAAAGCCACTTGGATGAAAATTCTCATTGCCGATGACGAGGTCATCCCTCGCCAGCTCCTGCGATTCCAACTGGAGCAATGGGGCCACACCGTGATCTGGGCCGATAACGGCCGTCAGGCGTGGGAGTTGTTTCAGATGCACAACTGCCAGCTCGTCATCACCGACTGGGAAATTCCCGGCATATCCGGTCTCGAACTGATCCGCAAAATTCGCGAGGCGGAACGCGCGAGCTACGTCTATGTCATTCTGCTGACTTCGAAATCCGAACAAGGCTCGCTCGTCACTGGTCTGACGACTGGTGCGGATGACTATCTCACGAAACCCGTTGACAAAGACGAATTGCGTGCTCGGTTGCAACCCAGCCTGCGGATCATCGAACTGGAGCAACGACTCGCCGAGCGTCACCGTGAACTCGAAAACCGTAATCGTCTGCTCGCTGATGCCAATTCTAAAATGAAACGCGACCTCAACGCCGCCGCGCAGATCCAGCAGGCATTTCTCCCTGGTCGCGATCAAGACATTCCTGGAGTCCAATTCGCCTGGCATTACTCCCCCTGCACCGAACTTGCCGGTGACATGCTGAATGTGATGCGTCTGGATGACGACCACATTGGCATGTATTTGTTGGATGTCAGTGGCCACGGTGTTCAAGCGGCCCTCATGGCGGTCACCGCCTGCCGGTATCTCTCCAACCATAAGGACGCTTTGTCCGTCCTGTGGGAGCGGCAAGATGGTTCGTCCGACTATCGGCTTCGATCTCCTGCCACCGCCGCCAAGCAACTGAACGCGCGCTTCGTCGCCCAGTCGTTGACCGAGCAATTCTTCACGCTGGTCTACGGCGTCCTCAATCATCGCACCGGCGAGTTCCGTTACATCGTCGCGGGACATCCACCTCCCGTGCATGTCACCGCTCTCGGCAGTCCCAAGTTTCTGATTGGCGGAGGCTTGCCCATCGGGATCATTGAAACCGACTACGAAGAACACTCGGTCCAACTCGAAGCTGGCGACCGCCTGATCTTCTACAGCGACGGAGTCACCGAATGCATGAACGTCTCCAAAGAGTTGTTCGGCGATTCACGCCTTCTGCAATCTTTGCGAAACCCCGCCGGCCATTCGCTCGACGTCACGCTCTCCAACATCGTCAACCACACCCAAGTCTGGATCGGCGACGTTCCATTCAACGACGACGTCTCGGTGGTCGCGCTGGAATACCATCCTCAGATCTCAAGCCGTCGCGAACACAGCCGAACGCACTTGGCTGCGGTGAAGTCGGATCGACGGATCGAATCCGAAAAGTCGTTGAATCTGGTCCTGCCGTAGCTCAGTCGTTCCGCGACTGAGATTTCCGATGTGCCACCCATGTTCGGAATGTGAGTCGCAAGAGCGACTCGCCTACGCTTCAGCCAACCTCGTCCGCGAGGCGATATCCCACGCCCGGTTCGGTCAGCAGGTGTTGCGGTTGCGCGGGATCGGCTTCAAGCTTGCGTCGCAGGCTGGCCATGAACACGCGCAGGTAGTGCGTTTCCTCGGCGTGTCCCGGCCCCCAAACTTCCTTCAACAGGAAGCGATGCGTCAGAACCTTGCCGGCGTGGTGGATCAGCGTCGTCAGCAGCTTATATTCCAGAGGCGTGAGATGGACTTCGGTATCGCTCGCGATGACACGGCGTGTGGCAAGATCGACGTGCAGATCGCCTTGTGTGAACGTCGAGGATTCCGATTCGCCCGGCACTCGCGCGGCGTGACGCAGCGCGACTCGGACGCGAGCCAATAGCTCGCCGGTACTGAAAGGCTTTGTGAGGTAGTCGTCGGCTCCGGCGTCCAACGCGGTGATCTTCTGCTGCTCTTGGTCGCGAGCGGAAAGAATCAGGATCGGCGCTCGCAGCCATTCGCGGAGTTGCTTCAAGACTTCTTGGCCGTCCATGTCGGGCAGTCCCAGGTCGAGGATCACCAAATCGGGAGGCTGTTGCGTGGCGAAGCGAATGGCATCCCGACCGGTCTCGGCTTCGAGCAAGCGGTAGTCTTCGCCCGACAGTGACGCATGCAACAGACGGCGGATCGGCGGATCGTCCTCGACAACCAGAATCAGCGGAGGATTGGGCGACATTTTATGCTTCCGAAGAATCCAGCGGCGCATCGAGCGCCACAGTCGGGGCGGACTCCGCACACGGGAGGATGATGAGGAACTCCGCTCCGCCAGTCGAGCGGTTGTGGGCCGTGATTGAGCCGCCGTGAGCACGCACAATCTGCTGGCAGATCGTCAAACCGAGTCCGACACCTCGTCGGCCATCCGGCGTGTGAGTCGCCGCGCGAAAGAACTTTTCAAAAACACGCGATTCGCTACCCGGAGGCAATCCCATTCCCGTATCGGCGACGCGAATCTCGATCTGCTTCGCCGACTGCCGTGCGGAAATCTCAATCAAGCTGCCGGCCGGAGTGTATCGCGCCGCGTTCTCCAGCAGATTGATGAGCACTTGCTCGAACAACAATCCGTCCAACGAAACCAGCGGCAGATCGCGGGGTAAATCGACTCGCACGGTCTGCTTGGCCAACTCGCGACGGACTCGTGCCAACGCCGAGCCGGCGATTTCCTCCAGCACATGCCACTGCTTGTTGAGCACGACGGGGCCGGATTCGAGGCGTGTCATCTCCAACAGGTTGTCCACCAGTCGAGTCATGCGATGCGATTCATCGACCATCGTTTGCAGCAACTCGCGTTGAGCCGGATCAGCGAAGGACGAGCCTTCCAGCAAACTCGAAGCGGTCCCGGCAATCGTGGCCAGCGGCGTTCGCAGATCGTGCGACACGGAACTGAGCAACGAACTTCGCAACTGCTCGGACTGTACTTCGACATGCGCTTGCTGAGCCTCCAGCACGGAATGATCTCGCTCAATCGCCAGAGCGATCATGCTGGCGCACGTTTCGAGAAGCCGTCGCTGCTCCGGATCGAGGAACCGATCG
>CAZILR010000115.1:0-10736 GCA_964539995.1 uncultured Planctomyces sp. | reverse complement strand
ACTCCCTTGTCCTGTTTCAAAATACATGACGTTGTGTTGTGTCTGTCTTGTTCCCCTCGCCCCTTCGGGGAGAGGGGCTAGGGGTGAGGGGCATAGTCCGCGAGCCGCATGATGCTCCAGTACTCGCTCACGGCCCTCGCGCAACAACGACAACGACACGCCGAACGACTCGTTCGCCGCCTGCGTCCCGGCGATCGACTGAAACAGCAGATCAATCGGAGCGCCACGATCGAGCGCCGCGAGTTGCGTGCTGATGTGGGCGAGACAACAGGACTGCGTCGGCACGCCGAGCACATTGATCAACTGCTGCAACGTGTGTTCGATGGCCGCGACGCTCTCGACCGATTCGGCCGCCGGATTGACGCCGATCACCGCGTCACCGCAGCCGAACAGCAATCCGTCCAAGGCGGACAACATGATCCCGCGCAGATCGTCGCTCGGATGATTCGGTTGCACTCGAATCGCCAGCACACCACGCTCGCCCAGCGTGTTGCGGCAGCGGGTCACGTTGCGAATCTTCGCAGCGGCGAGCACGAGGTCTTGATTGCTCATCAGCTTCGTCACCGATGCCGCGATCTCCGGAGTGATCGCCCAGCTCAGCCGCCGCAACGTCGGTTCGTCAGCACGCTCGGACAGCAAGAACTCGCGGAACTCGCCGACGGTCAACGAGCGAAGTTCCGCGAACGCGGCGTGGTCCTGCGTTTCGGCAATCAGACGCGAGACGTCGTCTTGATCGGGATCAATCAACGGATTCGCGACGATCTCACTGAGCGTCACGTCGGCGAGCGCCCATTTCGCCGCGACACGTTCCCGAGCACTCGAAGCCGCCAAGCCGGCGAGATGGTCACCCGACTTCTCTTCGTTCGCCTTCGCGAGCAATTCTCGCAAGTCGGCGAAGAGGAACGACTCGTTGCGGATCGTCGCGCGGTACGGCATGAATTGAACTCCGCCCCAACATTCGCTCGGCGCATTCTACGTCGCCACAAAGTAACCCGAAGCGTCAGCGAGGGCGATCGCTCCAAATGACTTTGAACTCGAAGCATCTTGAAGCGTCCGCCCTCGCTGACGCTTCGGGTTAATTGGTCATGGCAGCGCGACACCCAACTCCTTCGCCGCGTCACACAACATCGTCCATGTTCCGGTGTCGAGCGGAATCCCGCTCGCGAGTCGCTCGCGACGGATCGCCGAGCTGCGATCACCGGGTAGCGTGATCTGATCGACTCCCGGCTTGCGCGGCGTCCAGCGAACGTAGTCAATCAGCTTGTCCGCCTCACCCAAAAAATGCGACGTGCCAGCGAATCGCGCGGAGTCCCACAGGACCATCAGCACGTTGTTGGTTCCGATTTCATCAGGGGCCGCCGGCGGGCAACTTCCGCCGGACAGCCCGCCGATCAATACGTCGAGCAGCAGTCCGAGACCGAACCCTTTGTAGCCGTGTCCTTCGCCTCCCAGCGGCAGCAACGTGCCGTCGTTCTCACGGAATCGCGCGGCGGGATCGGTCGTGGGATTTCCGTTCGCGTCTTGCAACCAGCCGGGAGGACATGGCTCGCCCGCCAGAAGTTTCGCTCGGACTTTGCCGTTCGCCACCACGCTGGTTGAAAGGTCGAGCACCAGCGGTTCGCCACTGGTCGGGACCGCGAGGCCGAGCGGATTCGTGCTGATCCGAGCTTCGAGTCCTCCGGGCGGAGCAACACACTTCAGCACGCCGTTGTCATTGACCGACATCATCGCCGCGAAACCGTGCCGAGCGGCCAATTCCACCCATTCCGCCAGCCGGCCAACGTGGCCGCAGTTTTTCAATGTGCCACACGCGACGCCCAGCGGCCGGCACTTCTCCGTCAGCGCGATGACCATTCGCCGAGCCAGCACCTGCCCGAAACCGCGTCGGCCGTCGGCCACCAACACGGCCGGAGTCTCGGTCAGCACCTCCCACTCGACCCCGCCACACAACTCGCCGGTTCGCAGGGCGGCGAGATAATCTCCCACACGCAGTACGCCGTGAGATTCATGACCACGCAGGTTGGACTCGACCAAGCTGGTCGCGACCTCGTTCGCTTCGGACTCCGCGACACCGGCGGCCCGAAAGAGTCCGCTGACGAATTTTGCGAGTTTTTCAGGGGAATACTGGACTTTTGCCGTCGCCATGGTCACTCTGTTGTTGGTGTTAAAATGGGAATACTAGGCAATTTAGTAAGAATGAGATATTTTCCAGTGCTGCTTGCCCCAATCAGCGATCCCCTTGATTGACTCCCCGGAGAAAGCCATGAAGCGTTTGATTGCACTCGCCCTAGTCCCGTGTTTGGCCCTCGGCTCGACCGCCTATTCCGACGAGTTCGGATTCCCCGGCTTGATCGTGCTGGATTCCACACCCTCTGAACAGTGTTGTCAGCCCGCTCCGGTCCAGGTGCAGTGTGAGACTCCGGTCGTCGCCCCGCGACTGCGAACTGTGCGCCGCACCGTGCCGCGCACAACGTATCAAACCGTGACGAAAACCATCATGGTTCCGACCACCGTGCTGGAGACTCGGCAGACGCAGTCGGTCGAGTACCGCGAGGAAGTCCGTGAACGAGTCTCGACGGTTTATGACCAAGTTCCCGAAACCAAACAGGTCACCACCGAGACCACGGTTCTGGTCCCGGAGACACGCTACCGTAATGAAACCTTCACCGTACAGGTGCCAACTGTGCGGTCGGTTCCACAAACGGTCACGGTTCAGAATCTCCAGACGGAAACTCGCACCGGAACCCGGCGGATCACTCGTTGCGTTCAAGGGACCGAGCTGCGGACGGTCACAACAGGCGGAGAAGTTGTTCGGCGTGGCGTGGAATCCGATCACGGCGGAGTGAAAGTCCAGTCCAGCATCGTTGGTGGATGCACGAAACAAGTCGCGGTTCCGGTGACGAAGCGGCAGATCGTCGAGCAGACTTACGAATACGACGTGCAGGTTTCGCGGCCGGTGACAAGCACTCGGATGATTCAGCAGACTGAGTACCGCACGGAAACCCGAACACGCTCCGTGCCGGAAACCGTCCAAGTTCGGAAGGTTCAAGCTCGCACGCACGACGTCACGGAAATGAAGTCCGTGCCCCGTCAGGTCAGCGAAAGCTACACGGAGCGAGTTCCACACACGGTCACGAGGGAAATCCAAGTTCCCGTCACGAAGATGGTTGCCAAGACCGTGACGGAGCAGATTCCGGTCACCAGCTACGACGTGATCGAAGAAGTCATCTGCGAATGACGTGCGTTGCGAATTTCTGAGTTTGCGGTGTCTGTCGCCCGACCCCTTGTGGGTCGGATGATTCGGATTCATCGAGTGATCCCCGTCGATTTTCAAATCAACCGACCCACAAGGGGTCGGGCTACAGATTGCCTGATGCGACCAATTGGCTGGCCCTGACGAAATTCGTGAGGTCGCTGGAAATCGAGCCTGTCGTCCCGGAAGATGCCTCGCTTTTTGAGGGACTTGCGAGGCGATGATGGCTCTGTGGTTTCTGTTGGCGTTGTACTCACTGCTCATCATGACGGCGTCGCTGGCTGGCGGGTTGGCTCCGGCGATGATGCGTTTCACGCATCGCCAGTTGCATCTGCTGATGAGCTTCGTGGCTGGGTTGATGCTGGGGGTCGGCGTCTTTCACTTGCTGCCGCATGCAACAGAGAAGTTGCGCTACGATGTTCACACCTCCGCCGGTTGGTTGATGGCTGGCCTGTTGGGGATGTTCTTTCTGATCCGTGCGTTTCACTTCCACCAACACGCTTCGTTGGAACCCGATGATGCGCAGGCTCCGGGCAGCAACGCCGAGAGTGAGCATTCCGGTTGCCTCGTCCACGATCATGGTCATCACCACGATCACGATGGAGGACACGGCCACACGGGTCACGGGGATGAATCACCCGCCGCGCACAAGTTGAGCTGGGTGGGAATCGGCTTCGGACTGACGGTTCACACGTTGATCGACGGCATGGCGTTGGCCGCCAGCGTGCAGAGCGAGATGTCTTTCGGCGGGACGAACTGGAACGCGGGACTCGCAACCTTCCTAGCCATCGCGTTGCACAAGCCGCTGGATGCGATGTCGATCACGACGCTGATGGCCTCGTCCGGTTGGTCACGCCGTTCGCGGATGTTGGCAAACATGGCCTTCGCGGCGATGTGCCCGATCGGAGTGCTGTTGTTCTTCGCCGTCGAGCACGCGATCACCGCGAACGGCATGTTTCTCGGAGCCGCGCTGGCAGTTTCGGCGGGGGTTTTCCTCTGCATCTCGCTGAGCGACTTGTTGCCGGAAATCCAATTTCATCATCACGACCGGCTGCAACTATCGCTCACGCTGCTGGCGGGGGTGCTCATCGCATGGGGGTTGCTGTTCATCGAGCCGAAGCACTCGCACGAACAGCAGCCAGGACACCAACGAAACTCACCGATGCAAATCACCGAATGACTCAGCCATTCATCGACCTAACGGAGAGCAAAACGATGACCACTCGTCGAGCCAGTTTTTTCGTACGCGGCATGATCGTGCTGGTGGCGGTTGTCGGCCCGCTCGCCATCGCGTCGCGGATGACGGCGGATGAACCGCAACAGCATCCGCTCACGGCTGAGGACCGTGAAACACTGCGCAAGCAATGGGACGACGATCTTGCGGCCGTGTCGAAGAAGCTCGACGCCAAACCGGATGACGTGCCGCTGCTCTCGAAGCGCGGTGACCTGCACTTTTTTCGCGGCGAGTTTGCCCAGTCGGTTCGAGACTACGAACGGATGAGCGAGCTGGATTCGGCACTCGATGCGTCGCACTGGCGGCTCGGCATCGCGTATTTCTATGCCGAACAGCCGCAGAAATCGGCCAAGCAATTCGACAAGTTTTTCGTCACCGACGATGTTGATCGCGAAGCTGGCTTGTGGAGGTACATCGCTCAAGCTCCGACGCTGGGGACCGAAAAGGCGCGAGCGGGACTGCTCAAGTACAAGAAGGACGACCGCGAACCGCTGCCGACGATTTATCGGCTGTTCGAGGCGGAACTCACCCCGGACGATCTGTTGAAGTCGGTCGATGCCAAACTGCCTCAGAGCGTCCGTGAGCAACGCTTGTTTTACATCGAGCTGTATCTCGGCTTGTGGCACGACGCCTTCAAGCGTCCGAAAGAGGCGCTGCCGCACTTCCGGGCCGCGACCGCCAATCGCTGGGGACGCTCGGCCAGCTACGGCCCGAATTACATGTGGCACGTCGCTCGCGTGCATTACGAGCGGCTGGCGGAGAAGCAAAAGCCGTAGGCGGCGATTGGTTTTCATCCGCCAAGTGGCTGAGTATTATCCGATCCTTCGATTTTCCAATCGCCTCCAATGAGACCGCTGCCACGCCATGCCTGCTCATTTTGAACAAGCCGAGTTGCTGAAGAAACAGTACACCGACAAGTACGTCGTCGTGAAATCGGGAGTGCCGGAGCTTCGCCGCTTCGACGGGCTGACCGGCGTCGTGAAGACGGTCAACATGAGTTGCCGAGCACTCGTGCTGTTCGACGGGCCGGCCGACATCGGCTGGTACGACATTGATCCCGCGTACCTGACGGTGGTGGATGCTCCGGCTCCGAAGAAGAAGGCCGAAGAGAAGCCGGCGAAAGAATCGCCGGCCGCCAAGTCCGCTCCGGCTGCGAAGCCCGCAGCGGCCTCCGAAAAGAAGGCCAGTCCTCTGGACTTGATCCGCCAACAAGGTGCGGCCGGCGCGAAGCCAGCCGCGGCACCTGCGGCCGGTGGCGCAAAGCCCAGCCCGCTCGATTTGATCCGTCAGCAGGGGGCCGCCAAAGCGGGTGCAGCGGCGGCCGCGCCGACTCCAGCGGCTAGCGGCGAAGGCAAAAAGTTGTCGCCGATCGAGATGATCCGCCAGCAGCAAGCAACAAAGACGGAAGAGGCACCTCCAGCAGCCGCTGCGCCAGTGACCGAAGCGCCGAAGCCAGCGGCTCCTGCGGCGGCGGATGGCAAGAAGCTGTCACCGCTCGAATTGATTCGCATGCAAGGTGCGTTCAAGGGCAACAAGTAGCGGCTGAGTTTCCGAATTGCCGACGAGCCTGCCGTGTCCAACTCTGTGCGGACGATTGTGGTCTTCGAGTCTCGGCCTCGCTGGGAGCCTGAGTTACAACGCCAGTTCCGAAACGAATCGGTGCGTGTGCGTGGCTGCCGGATGTTGAGCGAACTCTCGGCCTTTGCGTTTCCGCCGGTCGCCGAGGTTCTGGTCATCGATCTGCCCGAAGACATGACCGAATGCCTGCAATGGCTGAGCAAGTTGGTCGCGCCGTCGAGAGTTCCCTCGGTGATCGTGTTGTGTTCGTCCGAAGCGGCTGACCTGGAGTGGACTCTGCGTGACGTTGGGGTTCGTGAAGTCTTGGTCGGCGAATTATCTGGCGAGCAACTCGCGAAAGCTTGTCGGCGACTGATCTCCAACCCGGTGTGAAGGATGATGCTCGTTGTTCGTCTTCGGTGAGGCCGCTACAACTCAAAGCCACTCAACCAATCCTCGAAACTTACCAGCAAAGAGACCATGACAGACGCTGAAATTCGCTCGAAACTTGGACAACTGACGGATCCCGGACTTGGGATCTCATTTGATCGACTGGGCCTGATCCAGTCGGTGCAGACGACACCCGATGCCATCAAGATCGAGGTGCAACTCCCGACCCCAGCGTATCCGGGGCGAGAGCGAATTGGCGACTTGATCGGCAGCACGCTCGGAAGCTCGGCGGGAGGGCGCAAGATCGACGTGTCCTATTCGTGGCAGGTGCTCGGCCGCGAAACCGGCGGAAAGATCGGGCTGCGAATCAAGAACGTCGTCGCCGTCGGCAGCGGCAAGGGAGGCGTCGGCAAGAGTACGACGGCCGCCTCGTTGGCCTACGGCCTGAAACATTTTGGAGCGAAAGTCGGGCTGCTCGACGCTGACGTCTACGGGCCGAGCATTCCGCTGCTCACCGGCGCGAAGGGAACGCCAATCGTTCGCGAAGTTGAACTTCCTAACGGCCAAAAGATTCAGCGTCTGGAACCGATCGACGCGGACGGCATGAAGGTTCTCTCGATTGGTTTTCTGATCCGTGAGAATCAAGCAGTCATCTGGCGCGGCCCGATGCTGCACAAGCTGCTGACGCAGTTCCTGCAAGAGACCGATTGGGGCGAACTCGACTACCTGATCATCGACCTGCCGCCGGGAACGGGAGACGTGTCGCTAACCCTCTCGCAGTTGCTCGGCTTGGCTGGAGCCGTCGTCGTCTGTACGCCGCAAAAGGTCGCGCTGCTGGATGCCATCAAAGCCATCAGCATGTTCGATCAAGTCAAGATTCCGGTCCTCGGCATCGTCGAGAACATGTCGGGCGATATCTTCGGACGGGGTGGCGCGAAGGCGAAGGCGGTTGAACTCGGACTGCCGTTCCTCGGCGAAATCCCAATCGACGCAACGATCCGAGTACGCGGCGATGACGGCCAGATCGGCTCTCTTTTCGACGACGATAATCCGGCGAAGCCGCATTTGCTCCGCATGACCGAGAACATCGCGATGCAAATCGCTCGCCGCGTGCTACTCGATGCACCGATGCCGTCGCTGGAGATCCTGTAGCCCTGTCGCTCCGCGACAGAATTGCCGAGTGTCGCGCGTTCTCATTCGCGCGATACGCCGTGCTTTTCGCGTTCGACGCTTCTGTCGTGGAGTACCAAAGCTGAGGACTCCGCCGCTCCCGCCAATGAAAGATGGAGGTCATTGAGGGAGGTGGATTGCCTGGCTCCGTGCTTTTTTCGGAAGCTCGGCCTCACGGATTTTGGCCAGCCTTTGCTCCTCATACAGACGGTATGAAAGACGCTGCTCACCCAAGTCAATTCCGGTGTTTGTGGCTAGCAGCGCTTGTTGCTCTTGGCGTGCGCGTTGATCAGCGACAAGCTCCAGCGCGAAATAGAACGCGATACCGTTGAGTCCAGCAATCCAGCAGACATCGGCAAGTTGCCGCGACAGCGGCCACCCTATGGATATCGCCAACAACAGGAAGGCGAGCGCGAACGAGGTCAAGCGAATCAGAATTTGTTGCAGAGATTGGGCTGATTCTTGAGGACAAGGAACCCACAGCATGGCATCCTCCGGCCGTTGAACTTGGGCACAGGCATGATCATGCCTCACTTCAAAAGTAGTCCGAAAACGGCTGGATGCCGGATGAAACACCGTCGTCCATCCCAAGGTGCGGGAGCAGGCAAAAACGTCCCTTCGGATCCGAGTCGGATACAACATCCCGCACACCGACGAGGCTGAACGAGTTACAAACGACGTTCGCACTGAACTCTTCACCAACGGCTGACAACGCATCGCCCGATGGAAGACCGGCAAGCGGATTCGCACGGCCAAGGTGACGACCGGGCGGGATGGATCGGAGCGGATCGTCACGAAGTCAACAACGTACTTTGCGAGCCATCGCGACGGAAAAGGGTTCGTTTGCGATGGCATGGCTACGGACTGCCGAGATGAAGCGGCGGCGCGGGCGGTGTTGACCAGTCTGGAGAAGCGAGCCGAAAGGTGCGGTCGGGAATCATCACGTCGGCGCGAAGACGCGATGACCATTCACCAGCAGACACCGTTGACGGACCATTTGCCGAGTTCATCGCGACGTTGCAAACGACTGGACGATCGGAGTCGCAAGTCACGCGAACTCCATCGCGTTGCGTCGTGACGTCGCCGAGAGACGCACCGCTATCGCTACTTGGGGCCAAGTTGGAAAGACAAAACGGAATGACTTCCGGCCGGATCGTGATTTGGACAGCGCCTCCGCTTGACTAACTTGTGGACTTACTGTTGACTTATTTCATGGCTTACGAACCACTCTTTTCGATCAGTCCCCGATTGCTCTCGCTGGTCGAGAGCGTCGCCGCGTTGCGGGCTCAGATTCAGAACGCGACCGTCGAACTATCGTGGGTTCCGGCTCTGCAAAAAGACACTCGGACTCGCAACGTCCACGCTTCAACGGCCATCGAAGGGAATCCGTTGACGTTGGAACAAGTGCGTGCGCTGGCCGATGGCCGCGAACTAGCGGCATCGGACGAACGCTCGCAACGGGAAGTGCTGAACTACTTCGCCGGGCTACGGTACATCGAAAAGAACGCGAACAAGAAACGCATCCGACACGATGACGTGTTCAAACTTCATCGTCTGTTGGCCGCTGGGGTCATGGATCAGGGGGAGGCGGGGCGTTATCGCACGACGGGGGTTCGCGTCGGCGATTACGTCGCGCCACGAGCGGCGGACGTGTCGGGGCTGATGTTTGAACTGCTGGAATGGTGGAACAGCGAAGCGGAGCAACTCTCGCCGGTGCTCAGTTCCGCCATCTTGCACTATCGGTTTGAGGCCATTCATCCGTTCGCGGACGGCAATGGTCGCACGGGCCGAGCGTTGTCGTTGTGGGAACTTTATCGGCGAGGGTTCGACACTCATCACATCTTTTCGGTGGACGAGTTCTATTGGGAAGACCGGCCGCGTTATTACGCCGCGCTGACGGCGGTGCGCCGCGCTGGTGAAGACTTGAGCGAGTGGCTGGAGTATTGCGCCGAAGGGCTACAACAAACGCTGGAGCGGGCTTGGCTGCGAGTTCAGTCGTTCAACGTCAAGACCGCTGAAAAGTTGGTGCTGAGTCCGAAGCAAGAGCGGCTGTTGCAACTGCTCCGCGATCACGGCAGTCTGAAACCGGCTGAAATTTGGGAGGTCTTGGACGTGTCGAAACAAGGGGCCATGAATGTTCTAAATCCGCTGCTGGAAGCCGGCTTGGTTGAGAAGCTCGGCACGAAGAAAAATGGCCGCTACGTCTTGAAGCAACAATGAACGAAGGGCAACACGATGGGAACCGTCTTCAAACGAACTGCGACGAAACCGCTGCCGGTCGGGGCCGAGTTGTTTGCTCGAAAGGGTGAGCGGTTTGCTCGTTGGAAGACAGCGAAGGGGAAGACGCGGACGGCTCCCGTCGTCGTACCGACCGAAGGGACGTTTGCCGGCCAGGAGCGGATCGTCGTGGAGACTCCGACCTATACGGCGAAGTTTCGCGACGGCGCGGGACACGTTCAGACGGTTGCGACCGGACGCAAAGACGAGATGGCGGCGCGGGCGGTGCTCGCCGAATTGGAGAAGCGAGCGGAAAAGGTTCGGGCGGGCATCATCACGAAATCCGAAGACGCGATGACCACTCACCAGCACACGCCGTTGACCGAACACGTTGCCGAGTTCATTGCGTCGATGCGAGCGGCGGGACGTTCGGAAACTCACGTCACGGGAACCAAGGGGTTGATTCAACGAGTCATCGACGAATCGGGCTTCCGCCGATTGTCGGAACTTGAAGCAGGAGCGATCGAACGCTGGCTCGCTCAACAAACCTTGCCGCAAGAGGACAAGGTGACAATGGGGGCACGGACGCGCAACAGCTATCTCGTCGCGATGGGGACGTTCTGCAACTGGTGCGTTGACCGAGCCGTCGCCGGCATCGCCAAACGCGACGACAGAAGCCGGACGATTGATGTTCACGCTTTGCGACACACGTTCGGAACGATGTTGAGCAGAGCGGGAGTGACTCCCCGCATGGCCCAAGAGGCGATGCGGCATTCCAGCATCGAATTGACGATGAACCTCTACACGGACCCGGCCTTGCTGGACGTGCAAGGGGCGGTCGAATCGCTGCCTCAGATTTCCACGACGTCGGAACCGAACGAGACCCGGCAACGCATGGCGGCCGGGGCCGAGAAT
>CAZILR010000114.1:0-10792 GCA_964539995.1 uncultured Planctomyces sp. | reverse complement strand
ATCGTAGGGTGGGACCAGCGGAGCGCCGGCCCACCGAACTCTCAAAATGGTGGGCCGGCGCTCCGCTGGTCCCACCCTACAGATCACACAAGCACTGATTGACTTTCCTTGTCGAAGATCGAGGCGTCATCGTCCCATCGCGACTTTCCGAAGTTGGTCCTGAAAACTGTCACTGGCGTTGAGCGCGGCGTGAAAATCGTCTTTGCCCAAGGAATACAACACGGTCTCGTCGGCGGCGATGATCGACGCGTTGCGCGGCTCGCCGGTCAGCAACGCTTTCTCGCCGAAGAAGTCGCCGTCCGACATGTCATCGACCCATTTCGTCTCGCGGCCTTCGGGATCGACATTGATATGCACATCCACCTTTCCGGTAGCGATGACGTAGAACTTGTCTCCTTCGTCCCCCTGACGGATCACGCGCTGACCGGGCGCATGAGCTTCCCGCTTCATCTTCTCGGCAATGTGCATCAACTCGTTCGGGCTGAGATTGGTGAAGACGCTCGACTTTTTCAGGAACTCACACAGTCGCAGCGACTCGTTGACCGACACGTCCGACTCGATGTGTCCATCGACCATGTTCACGATGCGATCCGCGACATCCAAGATGCGGCTGTCGTGCGTGACCATCAAAATCGTGGCCCGCTCCTCGCGTGTGAGATGCTTGAGCATGTCCACGACATCGCGGCTGGATTTTTTATCCAGCGCGGCGGTCGGCTCGTCCGCGAGGATCAGCTTGGGGCGATTCACCAGCGCGCGGGCCACTGCCACACGCTGCCGCTGTCCGCCGGAGAGCTGGCGAGGCTTGTAATAGACCCGCTCTCCCAGCCCCAGTCGCGAGAGGATTTTGATGATCTCGCGACGCATCTCGCGCGGCTTGCGGTCGTGTAGCTCCATCGACATCTTCACGTTCTCAAATGCAGTCAGCGAATCAAACAGGTTGTGCATCTGGAAGATGAATCCGATGCGGCGGCGGACTTCGTTGAGTCCCTTGGGGCTGAGTCCGCGCAGTTCATTTCCCAGCACTTGATTGCAGCCCTCTTGAGTTGAACGCAGCGCGCCGATCAGTGTCAGCAACGTCGTTTTTCCAGACCCTGACGGCCCGGTCATGATGACCAACTCGCCCGGCCCGACGCGCAGATTGTTGTCGAACAACACCTGCTTCCGATTCTCGCCCTCGCCGAAATAGTGATTCAGGTTTTGCACGTTGACGACGAGTTCGTCTGGCGGCGGCTTGGAGCGGTTGCCATTGGTGCTTGGATGGGAATTGTGGTCGCTCATCAAAACACCTCCGCGGGATCGGTCGCCAAGACTTTGCGCACGGCCAATGACCCGGACAAGACGCACATCACGACCGTCAGCCCCAGCATCAGCCCGATCAGCGATCCGTTCATCCGCATCTGCAGGCCCGCCAACTCGGAAATGACTCGGTAGAGCAGAAACGAAATGCCGAGCGCCGGCACATACCCGAAGACCGACAGCATCATCGACTGCTTCAAGACGACGCCTCGGAGATACCGGTTGTCGTACCCGATGGCTTTCAAGGTCGCGAACTGCGGTAACTGGTCCGAAAGATCGGTGAAGAGAATCTGGTAGCAGATCATGACTCCCACTACGAAGCCCACGACCGTGCCGAGACCGAAGACGAATCCGACCGGCGAGGCTTTCTCCCAGTAACGCCGCTCGAAGGCCATGAACTCCGGCCGCGTCAAAACCACGACGTCCTGCCCCAACACTTTTTGCAGACCTGATTGAACCGTGGTGAGGGCCTGAGTGTCTGGGATTCGCAAGACGCCAATCTCGACGAGCGATAACCGAGACGACGCGCTTCGCGCCTTTCCGAACAGCCGCTCGAACGTGCGGTCGCTCGTAATCAGATTGCCATCGACGGCGAAGTCCGCTCCCAGCGTGAAGTTCCCGACGATCTCGATGGCTCGATTGGAAAGCTCCGTGCGAGTCCCCGGTTCCGCGAGCCCAACGAACTCGCGAGAGCGATCATCCAGCAACACCGTGTCCGGCCGGATCAAGGCACACTGCTGACTCGTCACGTCCGGCAGCGTGAAGACGTTGTCGAGCGGATCGAATCCCAGAACTCGAATCGCGTGGGACGTGCGGTCGATGGGACTTTTCCAGACGGCCGCCTCGGTTTCGACATACAGCGGCCAGGCGTCGGCGACTCCCGGAAAGCCGCGCGCTTGATGGACTCGCCGCAACGGAAACGAATCGTTGGTCAGCAGTCGGTACTTCGTCGAGCTGATGAGAAACAGATTGCCGTTGAGATGGCTCATCATCTCGACAGAGCTGTCGAGAAGCGCTTTGCGAAACCCAATCTGCATGAACATCAACAGCACGGCAAACACAATCCCCGACGTGGAGATCGCGAGCCGTTTTTTACTGGCCATCAGATTTCGCCATGCAAGCGGGACTTTCACAACCACTCCCAACGTAGCGGCAAGCTGCCAGCTTGCCCGCCGAATCGCCATATCAGTCAACTTATCCGTCGCAGCTACAAGCTGGCAGCTTGTGGCTACGGTTCAACACCTTTCAAAACAGATCCGCCGGATCGGCCAGCGTCACTTTTCGCATCGACAGCCAGCCGGACACCCCCGACATCAACACGGCCAACACCAACACGAGCACCACGCGCGAAGTGGTCATTTCAATCGGCAGAAACGTCGCCTTGCGGACGTAGTGGTACAACCCGTTGGCAACCAAACATCCAGGCACGAAGCCAAAAACGGCCATCAAGCCCGACTGCTGCAAAACCACTCCCGATAAATAACCGGGCGAGTACCCCATCGCCTTGAGCGTGGCATACTCCGGCAGGTGTTTGGTGATCTGTGTCGAGAGCGTTTGATACAGAATCACCATCCCGACGATGAACGCCACGATGACCCCCGATCCAAAAATGAATCCGGTGGAGGTCTTGGTCACCCAATGCTGTTGCTCGTGCTCGGAGAATTCCCTCCGCGTGAAGACCTTCACATCGGCGGGGAGCCGGTCTCTCAGTTCGTCCGTGACATGCTCGACGTTCGCCCCCGGCTTCACTCGAATCAGCCCGATACTGACGTCTTCGATTTTGCTGCCGGGAAACACGCGCACGAAGTTCAAGTCGCTCATCACGACCATGCCAAGTTCGACAAAAGCGGTCCCCAGTCGGTACTCGCCGAGGATTTGCAGGTCGCGATTTCCAATCTGCGTGAAGCTGCCTAGATCGCGCCGCCCGTACGAAGGCCGAGTCTGACTATCAACCAGCAGCGTGTCGCGCGCTCGCAACTGGTGAGCATGCTGCTGAATGTCGGGAACCAGAAACACTTGATCGTCCGGATTGAAGCCCATCACGAGCACACTGCGCCGCGCGCGGCTTTCGGCGTTCTTCCAGATGTTGCGAGCCACATAGAACGGAGCCACGCGTTCAACGCCCGAGAATGACTGAGCCTGGTACAGTCGCCTGCGAGGAAACGTCCGCGACCTCGGCAAATAGTCGTAATGGGACGAGACGATCACGATGTCGAAATCCAGATGATCGAAGACCAGCGTCGCACCGGTCAGGATCGACCCGTAAAACCCCAACTGAATGAACATCAGCATGATGGCAAAGCCGATCCCGGCCACCGCCAGCAGCATGCGTCCTTTGGAGTGCATCAAGTTCCGCCAAGCCAACGGAGTCTTCATTTTGCCGGTCGATCCAAAGCGGCGGAGCGTTCCTCCACCGAGCCTTCGAGGTCGATTTTGACATCGACTTGCAAATTGGTCAGACCGGACGCCGACTTGCTCTCGTCGAGCAGAATGCGGACCTCGACGACGCGCGAATCGGTGTCCGATGCGGGGTCGACGTCCAGCACGTCGTTCTTGAAGATCTGCACGCCGATCTCAACGACTCGGCCGCTCAACTCCTGATCGAGCGCGGGACTGCGGATCGTCGCCCGTTGTCCGACTCGCACCAAACGGACATCGCTTTCGTAAACCTCCGCGACCGCGTGCATCGTGTCGGTGCTGGCCAACTGCAAAATGCCTTCACCTTTCTGGATGTTTGGGACTTCACCGGGGCGTTTCAGAATCTTCAAGACCTGACCGGCGAACGGAGCTTTCAAGACCGTCTGAGCGAGACGCGATTGGACCAGTTCAAGCTGCTTTTCCAATTCCTCCACCGGCACGCTCGCCAACGCTCGCGCGGAAGCGGCCTCGGCGCTTTTGACGGCGGATCGAGAAACCTCGCGGTCAAGCTCCCAGGATGCCTTGAGTCGGTCCAGTTCCTTGGTCGCGCTCTGCAACTTCTCATCCGCGACGTGAACGGCCAGTTGCTGACGGTCCAGCTCTTGTTGCGACGCGCTGTTGTTCGCCTGCAAGTTTTTCTGCCGCGTCAAATCTTTTTGTGACGTCGCCAACTCGGCCTGCAGAGAACGCAGCGTGGCTTCCTGAGCCGCGATCTCCAGCGGTCGCAGCACGTCGATTTGCTTTTGACGGAGCTTCGCCTCGTCAATCAGAGCCGAATGGTATTCCTCTTCCGCGGCCAGCCTCTTTCGGGAGGCTCGCAGCTCCGCTTCGATCCGCTCCTTCTCCGCGATCCGCTCATCGCGAGTCGCCAGAAACACCAGGTCGGTTCCGGCTTCAACTCGGCCACCTTCCTCGACCAACAGCCGCGACACCCGGTCCTGCAACTGCGTGCCGATATTCACGACGCGACTGGATGGCTCCAGGCGTCCCAAGGCGGACACCGATTTTCGCGCCGTCGAGACCGGTTCATTGAGCGACCCCTTCTCGTCAACCGGAGCACCTCCGCGCAACATTTGTAGGCGCTCACACCCTGACAGCCCTGCCGTCAGCGTCACGACCAGCAAAATCCATCCACGCAGACTCATGAGGAGCTCTCGTTCTTCAATCCGGGTTTTCACTCGTTTCACTGGCTGGCTCAGGACGCTTGCCACTCTGTGAACGTCACGCTTTTTTCGGAAATCCGACCCTAGGGTCACGTCTTGGTAAATGTCAAGAAAGTTCCCACACGGGGCGTTGGTCCGACAAATCTTGAGGGCAACAAGTTGAGAGAACCGTTTTGTTCCGCACAGAAAGACGTGTGGTTTTGCCCCGTAACCGTGACGCCAAGATTGGCCATCAACCTCTACAAGCCGGCAGTTTGCGGTGACGGTCGCTGATCCACCTCAAGGACGAATTCGACGCGATGGGTCAGGAGCCGAGCGAGTGCGCGCGTCAGGCCGTCGGTGGTGCTCGCGCCAGGATGGTCGATGGGAATCGCGACGTGTGGTCGATCACGGAGGATCGTGTCGATCCAGATGCTGCACGATGCGCGCGGGCCGATGGTCAGAAAGAGTCGCGCGTTGCTGGCGTAAGCGGTCTCGACGATCTGCGGAAAATCGACAGTTCCGCACAACGTGTTGGCGAGGCATTCGGCCACGGCTCGCGAATGATGCGGCACCTTGAGATACGGAGATTGCGACACAAAGTCGATTCCGGGACGACTCGCGACGTCCAACGAGTACACACTCCGGATACCGTTTCTCAGAGGATGCAGCGGTTCGGCATGAAACGCGAACGCCACAGGTTGCTCAACCACAGGACACGCGAGCCGATCGCGCAGTTCGCTCACAGACGCGGCTCGCCCCAGAACGACGACCTCTTGCGACGTGTTGATGTGCGTCAGAAAGAGGTCCGTCGTTCCCTTCATCGCTTGCCGAACGTGATCGGCGGCAGCGCTCAGCACCACCGTTTTCCAGTCCGAGGACTTCACGGCAGTCTGCTCTGGTCGCAAATTGACGCACGTTTGAAAGTCCGTCCAATTTCGGATTCGCTCCAGCAATTGTTCCGGGTACTGCCAGGTTCCCAGCGACGCGAACATCGAGATCTCGCCCAGCGAGTAACCCAGCGCCATCGTCGGCTGAACGCGGAACCGATTGCGCAAGACGTGCGTGTAGGCATACGCCAGCAGCACTCCCAACTCGCCAAGTTCAATCGCGTCGGCGAATAACTTCGTGGCTTGCTCATCGCTCAACGATTGCACGTTGGTCGCCTCGACCGGATCACGACCGATGAGTTGTTCGAGGTGCTGTCGAGTTTCAGAAAACTCCGTCAACAGCATTTGACCGAAGCCCGGATAGAAGCTGGCAATGCCCGGATAGACAAACGCGAGTCGTCCCGTCGTCCCCAGCGGATTTGCCGCCAGGCAACTGCCGGCCGGAGTTCGCCACTCGCGGCCAGAGTCCCAAAACGCGCGAACCGATTGCTGACACGCGGCCAGCTCGCGCATCAACCGCTCCGTCGTGTTCGCCACGAGCGCCAGACAGAACTGCAATTTCGGCTGAGCACGCTCCGCTTCCCAACCCTTCGCCGCGAGCGAATCGAAATCGAGCGGAGACACCGTCCGCGTCAACGCTTCCAATTTTGTCAGAAGCTGATCGATGTCGTCGAAGGGGACAGGAATGATGCGCAGCGGAAGGTCAGACATTCGCGGTGACGTCGAGAGTTGGTGGCTTTAACCGGGCACGGCGCGCAGGCCGAGGCGTTCGGCGTGGTAGATTCGGATTTCATCGACCCACAGCCAACCTTCGGCGATGGCGTAGAGGCCCAGTTCATCGCGGCCGGTTTCCAGAATGTCGAGTTCCACGAGGACTCGGCCGCTGGTGGGGATCACTTGGCCTCGGTACTTCCAGATCACTTCGTCGCCCAAACGGAGCGACTGAAACTGCGGATTCTTCACGTCGGCGAGCTGTTCGGACTGCATCAAAAAATACTGCAAGACATTGAGCAGCGATTGCAGTCCCAGCGATCCGGGTTGCACCGGGTCTTGGAAGAAGTGGGCTTTGAAATACCAACTGGCCGGATCAATTTTCTGCTCGGCTCGGATGCGACCGAGACCGGCTTGTCCTCCTTCCGGCCAAAATCCGGTCACGAAATCCACCATGCGCAGCATCGAGCCGGGGCCGTTGGCAAAAGCTGGCTCTTGAAGATTCCAGGTCCGCTCACAGTTTTGGTCGCGAGCGAGACGCGCGGAGGAATCGGTCGGGACACCGACTTGATCAGCGAGGGCCTGCTCGGTGAAGAATCCGAACGACGTTTCAAATTCGCAGACCAGTTGATCGCCCTGATGACACACCGTCGTGAAGTGCATGATCGAGATCGATCCGAACTGCGAGCTGCGTGTGAGCGTCACGCGCGTACTGAGCGAACCGGACCCCGGCAACACATCCCGATGGACGACACCGCGGCCATCCAGATTGCGGAAGCGGAGATCGGTCGGCGCTCGAACGGGAACGCCCGTGAAACTCGCAAGCCACCCGCACGGCTGAAGATTGACCTCCAGCAGCACGGCGAACGGCATTCCGGGGCCACCCGCCTGCTCGAAGTACCAATCGTGTTCCGGCACGTCGTACTCGGACACGATGCTGGCTCCGACCCGCACCTCGTTCGGCGGACCTTGAATCGACGTGATGCGCGACATGAAGTGATACGGCGGTCCCGGCAAACGTGGGCCTCGGCGGTGACCGTCGAAGACGCGGTACGTTGAGCCGAACACTTCCGAAGGGCGTCCCCACGCACACGCCAGTAGCGAACGGTGATCGCCGCGCGCTTCGCCAGCGGTCGCGAACTTGTCTGACTTCGTCGAAAGCTGCAACAGGTCCGGTTGGCTGTACATCGGCCAGTCCGGCTTGAGTTGCAGTCCGAGTCGTTTGCAGTGAAAGGACCGGATGCCATCCACGATGCAGAGCACTTCCGCGAACAACGTCGGCTCTGGACCGTCTCGCAATTCGTGGACGATGATTTCGTAGGTCAGCTCGCGTGATTCAGGAATGATCTGGCCACGGCAGATCAACTGGTATTCCTCGTCGCGAACCAGCTCGAAGCGCCAACCGTCGCGGTCCAGCGTGAAGCCCGCCGCCGTCAGATAAAACGCCATCGCTTGCAGGCAGCCCTCGAAGACGAACGTGCCCGGCATACACGGATCGTTCTTGAAGTGTCCCGCGAAGCCGCATCGCTCCTCGCGAACCGTCGCGCGGGCCTTGAGATATCCGCGGCCGTTGCGTCCGCCTCGGAAATCGAGCTGCGTGACTTCATCCAGCAAACGCTGTTTCGGGCCGGTGATCGTCGGTGTGCGGACATGCGTCCCCGCGAAGCGGAACTGCGATCCAAAGCAGGCCAGCAAGTCGCCTCGATAGAACGCTTCCAACTGCGCGTCGGAATAACTCGAAGCCGCCGTCGGAATCGGGAGCGTCTCGCAATGTGTGGCCGGAGCGGGATCGGGCGCGGTTTGATCCTGCAGGGCACCTCCCGTTTGACGCAACTCGTCATCGGTGAAGAAGCCCGCTTGTCCGTCACGCACCGTCAGCCGCAGTTCTCCGTTCACCCAGCAGTCCGAGTGAAAGAAGAAGAGTCGCACATCACCTTGCCGCGCGTGCCCGTCGATCACGATCTGGTATCGCAGCGTGTCGCCCGGACGTGGCGGATCGCCGTGATACGTCAACCGGCAGCCGAGCAGCCGATAGACACGTCGGTCCTGATTCAGGAAGTCGGCTCCCATCCACGAAATCAGCAGCAGGTCCGCTTGCCCGGCCTCGATCATCGTGCCCGACGAGATCGCTCCGTGATGCACATACCACGCATCCCAAGTGATGTCGGTTTCGGTCCAGATGGTTCCCTTGCCGAGGACGCCCGGTTCGGCGTCGATGCCGACGACTCGGTCGCACAGCAGCCACGGAGGCTCCGGCATCCGCACCTGCCGCACGAACTCGTCCTGCTGCTGAAACAACGGCCCGAAAATTTCGGAGATTCGCCCGCTGGAGTGCGTGAGCAGTTGCTGTCGATCAAAGGACGGACCGAGCGGCGTTCGCAACGGCCAAATTTTGGAGGGAGTTTCTTTAGTCCGGCTGATCCGCTTGAGCGGCGCATCCGTAGGGTGGGTCGAGTCATCGAGACCCACCGGATCGCTCACTGATGGTGGGTCTCGGAAACCTCGACCCACCCTACTTTCTGTCGATGACGGCGGCTCCGCAGTCCCGTTGCGGCGCTGAGGAACAACAACGGTCTCCGGCGCGAACGCCACGCTTGATCCGAGCCGACTTTGAAATCCCAGGAATTGCTGATGCGCGGCGTTCATCCGCTCCAGGTATTCGCGGTGCAGCTCCGACATCTGCTGAGCGCGAGCGACACGAGGATCGACGTGGCCGGTTGCTCGCGCGGCCGGCAACGGTCGTTCGTTGCGAACGACTTGCGGAACCTCGAACTTCTCCTCAAACGAATCGAGGATCGGCGGCAACTTGGGGGCACGCGGCATGGATTGAGGTGACGGCATGGCCGGCGATTCCACTTTCTGTGTGCTGACCGCCGCCTCGCGGGAGCGTGGCGGCAACTTGACCGAAGGCCAATGAGCGGGGAACACCAACGTCGAAGACGACGTCGCCCTTTCCGCATCCGGCGGACGGAGCCGTGATCGAATTCGAGCGTTGAACGAGGCGACGTTGATCGGCACACCGGCCGCCGCCAGTTGCGTCGCCGCAAGCGTGACCTGTTCGAGAGCGTTGCGTCCCGAATGATCGAACGCGACGCAGACATGTTCGCGCCCCGCAAGAATCTCGCCGATCCAGCGTGAGCAGAGATCGCGCGGTCCCAGCTCCACGAACACGCGGACGCCGTCGGCCCACGCACGCTCGATGATTCGGGGAAAGTCCACCGTCTGAACCGCCTGTTGCAGCAGGGCATCTGCCGCCGAGCCGCTCGTCGGCGTGTAACTTTGGCCGGGACCGTTCCCGTAGATCCGCGTCACGGTCGGCGTCGTTGTGGGCAACGTGTGGACTTGCTTCCAAAGAGCCGCGACGGAAGACAACTCTGGGACATGCACGGCCAGTCGATAGTCCGACTCGACCGCTTCGCTGATGCCCAGCCGCTGGATCACTCGGCGACAGCCAGCCGCATCGCCGGCGATCATGCCATCGCGCGGACTGCAAATCATCGCGAGATGCACACGCGGCTCGTCCTGCAACGCTTGTCGAACCGCGTCCAGTGGTGCTCGAACGAGGTAGCTGGTCCACTCCACCGACTCGTGCGGGGCAAGGCCCCACGCGGTGCGCACTGCCTCAAAGTCACCGCCGAGATGCCGAGTGAACAGCTCCGTCGCGTTGAGCCGTTGCAGCAACTCCCCCATGTCGGACCACGCACCGCAAGCGGCCAGTGCGTTCGATTCGCCCGACGAGATGCCGAGGTACGCCGCAGGCTGCAACTCGAACACTTGCTGAGCCAGCAGCGTGTGAAACTGGCTGAGCAACGACGATCCCTGCAACCGCTGCTGAACCGTGCGTGTGACGGAAATATTTTGCGGGTCGTACCAATCCGCCGCTTCCGCGAGCGACGGGTGCTTGTCAACGAGCTGATCCCACAATTCGGGAAACGCCCACAGCAGTTCCTTGCCCATGCCCGGATACGCCGCCGCCGCGGAGCCGAACACAAACGCGATCTCTCCCGCGAGCAACTTCGATCCGTGACCGGCCTGCGCCTGCGGGATTCGGTCGCTCACGAGAGACGCTGCTTCCTGCCGCGGCGCTTCCGCGAGGCAGATCTGAGACGAACAACCTCCGAGTGCGTCGATGGTGAGCACCGCACGACGAGAACTGGCCGTCTTCAGCCAAGGCCAGATGTCGGCGGCTCCCGCATGTGGAACCGCGTTGTGCTGCAACGCAAGAGACGCGGCGGCGACCTGAAGCAAGCCTTGTGCTGCGTGAGCGTGACCGAATCGGGACGTGATCTCCGTCCGGAGAGCATCGAGCTGGGCCGAGGGCTTGGCGGTCGAAAA
>CAZILR010000113.1:0-10881 GCA_964539995.1 uncultured Planctomyces sp. | reverse complement strand
TTTATTCGGTGGGCCGGCGCTCGAAGCGAGCTTGTCCCACCCTACGGCCAAGACCATTCATTCTTGAGGTGTCTCCAATGTTTCAGTCCTCTAACTTCCTGCGTCGCGACCCAGCCGAAGTCACGCCTTGGGCAGAGACCTGCGGCGAGATTCGGTGTCTGATCGAGGAGAAAGACGGCGCGGCGGGCGAGGTGCATCAGGTGCAGATTCATGATGCCAAGCTGCACTACCACGAGCACACCGACGAGTTCTACTACGTCATCGACGGCCAAGGGACGATGACGCTCGACGGGACAGAGATTGAACTGCACAAGGGGGTGGTCGTGTACGTCCCGCGAGGGACCAAGCACAAAGCGGTCGGCGATCTGACCGTGCTGGTGGTCTGTGTTCCGCGTGGAGTGATGCACGACGTCCATGAACTGGAGTAATCGTCTTGCCCGACTTGAGAACGATCGGTAGCGTTCGCCGGATTTCGAGGCCCATTCGGCTCGCATCAGGCGAGCTTTTCGCAAGGAGGCGAACATGACACGGCGCGACATGGCCCTTCAGGGGGCGTTGGTATTGGCTTTGGTTTGCGGCATCGTTGGTGGAAATTTCCTGCTGCACCGCTGGGTGATCGGCAGCGCGACCTCTCGTGAAGCGAGCGCTGGCACGCCTTTGCACGACGATCTCGACGAGTTCGCGCCGTCTCGTCGTACAACAAGCCAGACTGCTGCGTCGAATGATCCTGCGGCGCATCGAGAACTGTTGCGAAAGCTGATCGCCGAGAAGTTGCCTCAAGCCAGCATCGCAGAACGCGAAACATGGCTGGAGGAACTTAGCGAGGTCTCTCTGAAGACGGCCGAAGGAGTCCTCGACCTGCGTCGCCAAGTCGGAGCGTTTCCGGAAATTGACGAGACTCCCACACCGAGAGTTCTGCCGGTGGAGACTCCCACGTTCAATTTCTCGATCGGCATCTCACGCTGATCGAAGCTCCTTCTTTGCGGGACATCCTCTGCGTGGTTCTGTATCATCGCGAACCGTCCGACAAGTCGGTCAACGTGACACGTCTGTTGGTGATTTGCGTGAGAGGAGCCGATCATGAGGATGCCACTGAGTGCGCTGTGCGGGCTGTGTGTCAGTCTGTTGAGTTTCAGCTTTTGCGGATGCTCGAAAGAGCCTGCGCCAGTTTCGCCACCCGCCAAAACTCCAACGACGGGTTCCTCTGAGGTGACGAAGCCTGTCGATTCGACAGGCACGACGTCTGCAACGAAAGAGGACTCAGCGACGCCCGCCGCAGCGGCCTCCGCCGAAGTGATTCTGGGATCACCCGACCTGACGGCTGGCATTCCAGGCGACGGAACTCTGACCAACGATCAAATCAAAGCCTGGTTGGAGAAGCCCGAAAACCACGTCCCCTTGGAGATCGTCCTGCCGATGGGATTGGCGGCCGGCACGAGCCAAGTTCAGGGCATCGCCGACAACCTGATGACTCGCGCGAAGATTGAGCTTGGCCGGCAACTCTACTTCGACATGCGACTCTCGGCCGACAACACCGTTTCCTGCGCGAGTTGCCATGATCCCGACGAGGGATTCGGCAAGCACACACAATTTGGCGTTGGCATCAACGGACAGATGGGGGGACGCAACTCGCCGATCAGCTACAACCGCATCCTCAGCGGCGCTCAGTTTTGGGACGGGCGTGCCGCGTCGCTCGAAGCACAAGCCGTTGGACCGATCGCGAATCCCATCGAAATGGGGAACACGCACGAGACGGCGGTCGAGACGGTCGCCGGCATTCCCGGCTACGAGATGCAGTTCCGAGTCATCTTCGGCGACGAAGGAGTGACCATCGACAACATCGGTCGAGCGATCGCGACGTTCGAGCGGGCCATCGTCACCGGCCCGGCTCCGTTCGATTACTACGAGGGCGTGCGCCCGTTCCTCGCCATGAAGCTCGATGACCTGGAGGCTCTCAAAGAGGACGACGCGGAGACTTACGCCAAGTATCAAGCGACGAAGGCTGCAGCCGACGCGCATCCGATGTCCGCCAGTGCGATCCGTGGCCGAGACCTCTTCTTCTCCGATCGCTCCGGTTGCACGGCGTGCCATGTCGGTGCGAACCTCGCCGACGAGAAGTACCACAACCTCGGCGTCGGCATGGACGCCGAGAAGCCGGACCTCGGTCGGTTTGAAATCTCGAAGGATGAGAAAGACAAAGGAGCCTTCAAGACGCCGACGATCCGCAACGTCGCACTCTCTGCGCCGTACATGCACGACGGCAGCCAGAAGACGCTGGAGGAAGTCGTCGAACACTACGCCAAGGGTGGCACCGCGAATCAGTGGCTCAGCCCGAAGATCAAGAAGCTCGATCTCAAGCCGGAAGAGAAAACCGACCTCGTTGAGTTCATGAAGGCTTGCACCGGCGACTTCCCAAAGATCGAACGCGGGCGACTGCCGGAGTAGTGTCCGGCCGAAAGCCGTGAGCTGATGGCCGTGAGCCGTTATCCCAATTCTTGTCTGAGTGATGCCCATGAAGTCCGCGACTGGAACGACGCTGATCCGCAACGGCCAAATTGTGGACGGAACCGGAGCCGCACCTCTCGCCAACGGCGCGGTGGTCATCAAGGAGGGCAAGATCACGTTCGTTGGGCGAGAGGAAAACGCTCCGCTGCTGTCAAGCGATGCGACAGTCATCGACGCTCACGGCGGGACGATCATGCCGGGACTCGTCGAGGCGCACTTTCATCCGACGTATTTCAACGTCGCGGCTCTGGAAGACCTCGATATCAAGTACCCGGTTGAGTACGTCACGCTGCTGGCGGCGGCGAATGCGAAACTCGCGTTAGAGTGCGGCTACACGGCGGCTCGTAGTGGCGGCAGCTTGTTCAACATCGACGTCTGGCTGAAGAAGGCGATCGAGAGCGACATCGCGCTCGGTCCGCGTTTGGCGGCCAGCGGCCGAGAAATCTGCGGTGTCGGCGGGCTGATGGATTGGAATCCCGACTTCCGCAAGATCGGCATGGAAGGCTTGATCCTGCTGGTCAACGGAGCGGAAGAAGCCCGCGCCGCAGTTCGGAAACTGGTGAAGGACGGCGTCGAATGGATCAAGACGTACCCGACCGGCGACGCCGCCGCGCCGGACACCAACGATCATCACACGCTCTGCATGACGTTCGAAGAGATGCACGCAGTCGTCACGACCGCTCACAATCACGGCAAGAAAGTCACCGGTCACTGCCGAGCGACTGAGGGAATCAAGAACGCACTGCGAGCCGGCTATGACGCGATCGAGCACGGCACGTTCATGGACGACGAGGCGATGGACTTGCTGCTGCAACGGGACGTACCGTGTGTCCCTGCTTTGTACTTTGAACTCGCCAGCATCGAACGTGGCCCGGAATTCGGGCTGCCTCAGAAGGTGATCGACGGCCATCAGGAAACGCTCGACGGCGGGGCCGAATCCGCTCGCCGCATCCTCAAAGAAGGTGGCCGGCTGGGCATGGGGGGCGACTACGGCTTCGCCTGGAATCCGCACGGCGACTACGCGAAGGAACTCGAATTCTTCGTCAACTACGTCGGCCTCGATCCGCTGACGGTCATCAAGTGCGCGACCAAGACCGGCGCGGAAATCATGGGTCGAGGCGACGAATTCGGCACCGTCGAAGTCGGCAAGCTCGGCGATCTGCTGATCGTGGACGGCGACGTCGTGAAGAACATCGGCGTGCTACGCGACCGCTCGAAGTTCATCGCGGTCCTGCAAGCGGGAGTCGTCAAAGCTGGACGATTGGCCTGACGTGCTTCGTCCTGCCAATTCACGCCACAGGTCGCAGTAACGGTCCACGATGCGGTTGATGTCGTACCGCTCCACCACTCGTTGTCGAGCCGCTTCGCCCAACGCGGTTCGTGCGACTTGTGGCATTCGCAGCAGTTCGACGATCGCCTCGCCGAGTTTTTGAGGATCTTGCTTCGGCACGATGCGTCCCGTGTCGCCGACGACTTCCGCGCATTCGCCGACGTCAGTCGCGACGCAGGGAACTCCGCAGGCCATCGCTTCGCCGACGACGTTCGGAAAGCCCTCGGTCGTGGACGAGCAGACGAGCACGTCGAGGCTCGCGTCGATGGCCGCCACGTCGCGGCGCACTCCGAGCCAATGGAACCGATCGCGGAGGCCGACGTCATCGATCCAGCTCCACAGATCGCTGGCCGAGTAGGTTTGCTCTTCGCCTGCTCCGACGAAGTGCGCGTTTGGAAATTGACCCGCGACAACTCGCGCGGCGCGGACGAATGTTTGATGATCCTTGTGCTGATGCAAGCGGCCGATCAATCCGATGAGCGGCGTGTCGTCCGTGACTCCGAGTTCGGCTCGGATGCGTTGCCGCGCCGTCTGATCGGGACGCAGTTCACTCAAATCGAACCCATTCGGGATGACTTCGAGTTTCTCTGGCGCGTAACCGACTTGCAGATGCGCCGCGCGAGCGGCTTCGGCGCAGAGCACGATCCGATTCGGCACGAGTCCCGACAACTGTCCGCCGAGCCACGCCGACCAGCGCATCGAACGGGAGTCGATCTTCGGATCGAGCGTGCTGTGGCGGATGTTCCAGGCCACGGGCAAATCGCGCCGCGCGAGCTTCGCGGCGAGGCCGCCGTACAAGTTGCCGAGGTACATCCAGCCTTGGACAACGTCTGGTTGAAAGCGTCGTAGGTCGCGAGCCAGCGTCAGCAGATGAAACGGATTCGGCAGCTTCGGACGGACGAACGGGTACAGCCGATTCGGGATGCCGAGCTGTTCGAGGTGCTCCGTGAACGGTCCCGGCAGGCCGATCGTGAAGACGCGGACATCAAACTCCTCTGGCCGCAGTCGAGCCAGGACGCGAGCCAACATCCGCTCGGCCCCGGCCAAGACGATTGCGTTGATGACCACCGCCAGCCGGATTCGCTTCATCGCCAATTCAGTTCCCGTTGGGTTGAGTTTGAGGGGCGGCTTGTAACAAACAGGTGGAAATTGCCTCAACGCGAGTCTTCGGATCGGGCGTTTCCGGGGGTTCGGGATTGAAATAGCGGCGTTTTTTCGCAACGCTCGTGCCGACGGGAACTTTCCAGGCCGGAGCTTTGTCACAGCAACCCTGCCGGAAATGACCGACCTGAGCCTCCCTTTCAAGCTCCTGCTTGAACCTTCCGAAGTAGATGCTGATGTCTCTGCCTGCCGACGATCTTCTGTCTGCCTTCCACGACGGCGAAGTGAATTCCGCCGAGCGTGGCGCTGTCGAACAGCGACTGGCGGCCTCGGTCGAGTCTCGGCGTGAGTTGTCGGAAATCCGACAAGTCTCCTCGCTGCTGAAATCGTTACCGCGCGACCGGCTGCCGGCTGAGTTTCCTCAGCAAGTGTTGCAGGCGATCGAACGCGAGATGCTGATTCCCGCTCAGCGAGATGGCGAAGCCGAGGTGCGGGTACGAGTCAACGCGAGCAGTGCCAGCCCGTCTCGTCGTTGGGTGGGAGCGGTCGCGCTGTTGACGTCCGCAGCCGGATTATTGCTGCTGGTCCGAGCCGTTGACGATCGCAGCAACACAAAGATCGCCCACGTTCGAGAAGCGGAGTCGCTGCGAAAGCAGATCGCTGTCGCGGATTCTTCGCGTGGTGAAGGATTCGCTGGTCGAACTGCCGCACCCATGATGGTTGCAGATGCACCGGTCTCCGGCCCTCGAACGAGCGGTGCTCTTGGCGGTGCGGCGGGGACCAATTTCATCGCAGCCGATTCGCTTAATGGACCACAGTCACCGGCGGGAGTCGCCGCCGCTCGTGAATCGGGAACCCTGTTCTTCGATCAAGCCGCGTTGCGCGACACTCAAATTGGCGGCGCTGTCCGAGCCATGCGGACCGAAGGTGACGAAGTCGCCGTCGTGTGGCTGACGGTTGTCGATCGTCAGGAAGGTTTGGCCGGATTGCAGTTGTTGCTCAGAAACAAAGAGATCGCTCGCGCGGATTCCGACAAAAAATTGGACCGGGCTGCGAAGCCGAATGCGGCGGCCGATCCTCAGATGCACGCAGTCTTCGTCGAATCGGATGCGGAGCATCTCACGGCGATGTTGAAACAACTTCGCGAGTCCGACTTGCTGCAAAGCGTGGAAGTCGATCAGCCGATTGAGTTGGCTCAGTTGGGCGAGGTTCAAGTCGATCTCGAGACATCAACCCTCGCTCGCCGATTCGCAGCACCCGCACCAGCCGCTGCCGAAAAGAAGATCGCGAGTGCCGGGACATCACCGAAAGATGCCGCCAAGGCCGAGCAGGCCGGTGCCAAGGGGCCACAGGCCGCAAAGGATCAGCCGCCCAATCAGGTCACGTTGAAGTTCTCCCGCGACGCTTTGGTTCAGAATCAACAGAGCCAGCAGACACGCAATCGCGGATTAGGCCGAAGTCAACCGCGCTCGCAGTCTGTGGCCGAAAAAAACGCCGAGCAGACACCGGATGAGCACCGCCCCATGCAGGTGTTGTTCGTCGTCGTCGATCAGTCGCAGGCCGGCAAATCGCAGCTCTCTCCGAGCAATTCGTCGAAGCCGACTCCGGCGGCGACACCCTCGAAAGCTCGCACCGAACCGGCCAAGCCCGCTGACCAAGACGGTGCCGCCTGAGTTCTCTAGTCCCTGACCCCTAGCCCCAAACCCCTCCCCATGCCACGCACTGCAAAAATTCACCGGCAAACCGCCGAAACGACCATCGACTTGTCCCTCGATCTCGACGGTTCCGGCCAGGCACAGATCGATACCGGAGTCGGATTCTTCGATCACATGCTGACGCTGCTGGCGAAGCATTCGTTGATCGACCTGACGGTCAAAGCGACCGGTGACTTGCACGTCGATCATCACCACACGGTCGAAGACACGGGTATCTGTCTCGGCAAAGCGTTGTCCGAAGCACTCGGCGACAAGAAGGGGATCGTGCGTTACGGCAGCATCGCGCTGCCGATGGAAGAGACGCTCGTGACGTCGGCTGTCGATCTCAGCGGCCGCATGGCGTTCGTGTTTCGTGTGGATTTTCCGACGGAGAAGATCGGCGAATTCGATTGCCAACTCGTCTCGGTCTTCTGGGAAGCGGTCGCTGCGAACGCGCTGATGAATCTGCATCTCGTGCTGCATCACGGACAGAACAGTCATCACATCAGCGAGGCATGCTTCAAAGGAACCGCTCGCGCGTTGCGGCAAGCGATCGCGGTTGATCCGCGTCAGAGCGGAGTGCCGTCCTCAAAGGGGACGCTGACGAAGTAGCGAGCTACTCGTGGGTCTGTTGATTTGCAAGGCTCGCAGCGCGTCAGAAAATTCGACGTGAAATTGTTCGTTGCATTTCCACCGACGACGGATAACTTACCGCCCCACTTCCGAACTCGACCAAGCTGCTGGATCGGATGCCGCACTTGGCGAGAGTCGTTCGCGAACAACTGCCGGGTTATGCCAATACGGAAGGCAACTCAGGTTGTTGCGACTGTCAGCTCGTGACTCGTTCACGGCGGACAGCCACGAATCGCAGGCTCTTCACGGTGGGGAGAGCTCGGCGG
Source organism: uncultured Planctomyces sp. (assembly GCA_964539995.1). Taxonomy (GTDB): domain Bacteria; phylum Planctomycetota; class Planctomycetia; order Planctomycetales; family Planctomycetaceae; genus SXKJ01. Next base: position 3,352 of record CAZILR010000113.1, on the reverse strand, counting down.
GTTGTTGGCGACGAAGAGATGTCGGAAGCGAATGGAACAAGCATCAGCTCGGCCGCCAGGATGTGGCCGAGCTGATGTCGTTTTGTGGTCGACGCACCTCGCGTCGGCCGGATGCGAGACGCATCCGCTACGCTTTGGCTTTGACGACGGGATTCGTCAGCGTGCCGATGCCGGTGATTTCGATCGACACGCTGTCCCCCTCTTCGAGCGTGAACTCATCGGGCGGAACAACGCCTGTGCCCGTCAGCAGAAACGCACCGTCAGGGATGTCGTTCTCGCGAATCAGCCAGCCGATCAGCTCGTCCCAGCCGCGGACGATCATGCCGATATGCGTTTCGCCTTTGAACGCCTCGCGGCCCGCGCGGTGAATCGTGAGGATGACCTTCGTCGAGTCACGATCCAGCGGCTGATCGGCCAGCAAAATGCACGGACCGAGCGCACAGCACTGGTTGTAAACCTTCGCCTGCGGCAGATAGAGCGGATTTTCCCCCTCGATGTCGCGAGCCGACATGTCGTTGCCAACGGTGTAGCCGACCAGCTTGCCTTTCGGCGAAACAACGAGCGTGAATTCCGGCTCCGGCACGGTCCAGCGGCTGTCGGCTCGGACACGCACCGGCTCGCCGGGACCGGAAGTGCGGCGAGCGTTCCCCTTGTAGAAAATCTCCGGCCGTGGAGCCGTGTAAACCTTGTCGTAGTGCGAAGCCCCCGATTCCGATTCTTCCATGCGAGCGATCTGGCTGCGCTTGTAGGTGACTCCTGCCGCCCAGACCTCTTGCGAATCAATCGGAGCGAGGAACCGCACCGCTCCGGCCGGCAGCGGTCCCGCCGCCTCGTCGATCAGCAAGCGAGCCAGCGCGACCGGATCATCCTCGCGCAGAATGTCAGCGAGGCAACGAATCGTGCTCGACCGCGACAGGTCGAGCAGCTTGACGGCTTGATCTTCCACACTGGCCACGCGAACGGAACCGTCCGCAAGACGAACTTTGGCGAGCTTCATGGGTAGTCCTTCAGATTGTTTGTTTAACCGCACGCCGCAGGCACGCGCGCCCGTTACAACTGTTGACGACAAAGACGCGCGTGCCTGCGGCGTGCGGTTAAACGAGGTTATGACTTTTTGCTCTGTCGCAGCGCAACGAGTGTCGCCTCGAAATCCTGCGGCCACGGGGCTTCGAACGTCATCGGTATTCCACTCTCCGGATGCTTAAAGCTCAATCGAAAGGCATGCAGAGCTTGGCGGCGGATCAGGACGTCCTCGAAGGTGTCCACGACCGACTCGAAGCCAGCTTTCTTCGCGGCGGACTCGGCTTTCCGAGACAGCAGCGTTTCGCGTTCCGATTGGACCACGCTGCCGTTCACGTCGGCGATACGCACGCATTTGCCTCCACCGTAGAGTTCATCGGCAACGATCGGGTGGCCGAGGTGTGACATGTGGAGGCGAAGCTGGTGCGTGCGTCCTGTTTTGGGCAGCAGGTGCATGAACGTGAAACCGGGAAACCGTTCGGCGACCTCGAAGTGCGTGACGGCTTGACGAGCGTTCCCTTCCGCCTCGCAAACCTGCATTTTCTCGCGGACTTTCGGGTTGATGCGGACGTGCGTGTCGATGATGCCGTGATCCTGAGCGACCTCGCCCCAGACGATCGCTCGGTATTCTTTGACGGTCGTGCGTTTCTCGAATTGCTCGCTCAGGCGGCAATGCACCTGATTGTTTTTGGCGATGACGATGACGCCGCTGGTGTCCTTATCGAGCCGATGCACGATCCCCGGCCGAAGCTGCCCCGCGACGTTGCTGAGCTGGTTGAAGTGAAACTGCAACGCTCCGGCCAGCGTGCCGCGATAGTGCCCCTTGCCGGGGTGCGTGATCATGTTGGACGGCTTGTTGAGCACGACCAGAAAGTCGTCCTCGAACAAGATGTCGATCGGGATGTCTTCCGGTGGCAGGCTGATGTCCGGCAGTTCGGGCAGTCGCACGTCGAGCACATCGTTGACTCGCAACCGTCGCGAGGCTTTGACGGCCAGCCCATTCAGCACGACGGACTTCTGTTCGAGAGCGCGCTGAAACAAGGCTCGGCTGTAATTCGGAAACAGCCGCGAGAGGTAATGATCGACTCGCCAGCCATGCGCTCGGGCTTCGACCACGACGCGAACTGGCTCGGTCGAGAGTGTGACGGCCGGTGATTCCACGTCCGCGACAACAGCATCCGATTCGTCCGCGCCGTCAAGCAATTCCGAATCGGCAACAAGCGATTCGTCCTCGTCGGTGCTTGAGTGCGGCCCGTTCATTTCGATTCCGCCGGGGCATCCTTGTCCTTGCTCTCCGACTTGGGCTTGTCCTCTTTCGGCTCTTCGGTCTTGGATGGCTCGGCCAGCTTGGCAAATTCAAACGGCGTCAAATCGTCCTTCTTGGCGAACTCGCCCGTCGTGATCAGCGCCTTCTTCTCGTCCTCTTGAATGACCAAGACCAGCGGAGCGTTTGGTCTTTCCTTCTCGTACTTCTGGAAAATCGCTCGGATGGCGTCCAAGCCGGTGACTTTGCCGAGCGTCAAATCCTGCGCCATGTTCTTCGTGTAGCCCGAAGACTTTAGTGCCTCGCCGTCGATCTCAATTTCGACCTCGCATTTATCGGCAATGAATTTGACGGCTTCTTGCAGCGGCACCCTATTCCATTCGACTTCGACCTCGGTCTTCAACTTCGCCACGACGGCCCCTTCAGGAGCTGCTGTTTTCGTCTGTTCCTCCGTTTTCGGCTTCTCGCCTTCCGGCTTGTCATCCAACAACGAGTCGAGCGATGGGTGTCCCTCTGGCAATCCGTCTTTCGGCTTTTTGAGATCGGGTGGCTTCGGATGTTGCTTGTGGAACCAGGCGTAGAACTCTTTCGCGTCCAGCGATTTCAGGGACTCGATTCGTTCTTCGGCTGCGGCTTTGTAGATCGACTTTGGGAATTGGTTGAGCAGCGCGGTGTAGCCTTCGATGGCTTTGGTGGTGTCGCTGTCGGATTGGGCTTCGGTCGACTTCGCCAAACCCCACGCGGCACGCTCACGAGCGACGTCGCTACCGGACTTGTTGCCCTGCACTTTGCGGAAGGCTTCGTCCGCTTTCTTGAGTTCCCCCAAGGCGGCATCGCGGTCTGTGAACATCAGCGCGATGCCGGAATCGACCAAGCGTTCTCCCTCGCCCAGGCGTGCCCAGGGGCCAACTTCGGTGTTCGCGTAGACGTCAGCAATGTTGCCGAATTCCTCGGCCGAACGAGCCTGGCTGTACTGGGCCCATGCCGCTTCGCTGCGAGACGATGACGTGCGGGTGTACGAATACCAAATCGCCCCGCCGATCATCGCCACGCAGGCCACAATGGTCG
>CAZILR010000112.1:0-11040 GCA_964539995.1 uncultured Planctomyces sp. | reverse complement strand
CGTGTGGTCGCGGTTCTCGCCTACCTTTTCCGCATCCCGCCCGTGGCCAGCCCGTTAAGAAAAGGTCGGGCTATGAGCATCGTTCGGCGAACGGAAGCCGACACCAACCATGACGTTGCTGCCTTGCTCGCGGCGGTGTGCGAGGCTTTAGATAGCGTCGTGGCCACCCGATTTTGGCTGAAGCAATACAACGATTGGTTTGTCGGGGAGAACGTCGGAGCATTCGGGAAGGCGCAATGGTGGTACATCGCTTCATTCCTAAATGCGCTGTTCCAACTTCGCACCGATCTTTCCAGGTTTGCTGGTCGGGATTCAATCCCCGCATGGTTCAGGAATCTCATCGAATGGTCAATTGAAACTGAGAGAGGATTTCAGCTTGAGGAGGCGGAACGCATTGTTCTACAAGCGTTTGATCGGCGACTTGCTAGGGGCTTAGTTCTTTTTGGAGACGACTACGATCCCCGGTCGTCTCTCGGTGCGTTGATTTGGTCATCCCGGCACGGATCCGAAAATCCGACAGACGGATTTGTCGTATTTGAGCGCGACGAAAGCCCCGACAATCGAATTGGTGTGGGGCTTCGTTTTTATCAGCACCAACGAGAGCCGATCCGGTTGAATCTGTTCCATGACATTGCGGAGTTTCGAGAGATTGATGGGCGTCACCTCGACTTGGCTTTGTACGAACTGTCGAAGTTGAACGCGACGTCTCATCCTGACCGTCTCGCCGACGTGACTCAGTCCAGTGATTTACAAGCGCTGTTCCATGTTCGGCTCACGGAAGCGGAGAAACGAATTGTTGAGGTTTTGAAACGGAAGGACTGTCGGCTCACGACGACTCAAATTCACTCTGCGCTCGAAGATGTTGAACCAACGAGTTTGGGGAAGGTGAAACAAAGTTTGTCGTTCTTGGTGAGAATCGGCATTCTTGACAACAAACAGGATGCCGAACCGCCTGGTTACGGGCTTGGTCCTAACCACGGTCAGACTCGCGCGGTTTCGTTCGACTGAATCCCGCACCAACACTAACTCCGGTTAGGACTGACGCATCGGATTCGCCCGCTATTTTTCGCGGGCATGACACGCACAGAACTGCATTCTGATGTGGGCGAGCGATTCGGGACGTACACGCGAGACGACCTCGCCGCATTGCTCCAGGTTTCACTGCGGCACGTCGCGGCGATGAATTCGAGCGGCCGGTTGCCTCGCCCACTGCGGTTGGGGCGCGCGGTGCGCTGGCTCGCGGAGGAATTCCACGAGTGGCTCGCGGCTGGTGCGCCGGCTCGCGACAAGTGGGACGCAATGAAGTCGGCGAAGCGGCCGGGAGGACGAGCATGAGTCGTCGCCCTGAGTCGCAACAGTGTTTCACCACGACACGGAGGATTCGGCAATGCCCTGTTGAAAGGTGGTGCTGCGTCGTATTGCATCCTCAATCACGACGTTGCATAATCCCGCCCACAACCTGCCGTCGTAGATGGCCTCAAGTGAGCCGTAGGCTCCGGTTGATCGAAGTGCTTTCTTTCGATCCCGTAGATGAGGACGCGCGTCATGGTTGAATCAAATTCTGTGCATGGTGCCGAACGACAAGAAGCGGCGACCTACACGCGAGACGACCTCGCCCAATTGCTCAAGGTCTCATTGCGACACGTTGCAAACTTGGACGCGAGTGGACGACTGCCGCGAAAGATTCGCTTTGGGCGAGCCTGTCGATATCTCGCCTCGGAATTCCACTCTTGGCTTGAAGCCGGTGCGCCTGCTCGCGACCAATGGGAGGCGATGAAGGCCGCGAAGCGGTCGGGGGGGAGAGCATGACTCACCGAACCGACTCGCCACAGTGGCTCACCGCGAAAGCTGTCGGAGACCGCGCAGAGATTGCCGTCGCCGAATGGTTCTCCGGTCGAGGCTATGCCGTCTTCAAGACGCTCGGCCTGGCGAATTTCGACCTGATGCTGCAAGCCACGGTCGAGGTGAAACATGACTTGCTCGCACCGCGAACGCAGCAAGTCGCCGTCGAACTCGAATACAACGGCAAGGCGAGTGGCATCAGTACGTCCGTCGCATTCTGGTGGGCGTTCGTGGTCGAGTCGCAAGCCATCATCATCCGCACCGAGTCGCTGAAAGAATTGATCGACCGTCACAACTTTCGCCGCGTTAAAGGTGGCGACGGTCAGCGAACGCTGATTGTGCTGGTGCCGTTGTCCGTACTGACTCAGACCTCCGGTGTCTTCATTGTGCCGCTGGCGGGAGTGGCATGATGACGACCGTGGTCTTCGTGGATGAATCCGGTGATGCAGGCATGAAGCTCGACAAAGGCTCGTCCGAGTTCTTTGTGGTCACGGCGGTCTTGTTTGAAGACGTGGCCGAGGCGCAACGCTGCGATGACTCGTTCGCAGAACTGCGCCGGCAACTCGGCTTTCCTGAATTGAAGGAGTTTCACTTCCACGGCGAACGCGAACAAACTCGCCGAGCGTTTCTCACACACGTCAATCAGTTCGATTTCTCTTTCGTCGCGGTCGTCTTGAACAAGCGAAAGTTGACCAGCCCCGGATTCCAATTCAAAGAGTCGGCCATCAAGTACACGACGCGGCTCGTGGTTGAGAACTTGAAACCAAACCTTGTGAATGCCATCGTCGTCGTGGACGGTTCAGGCGCGAAGGAGTTCCGTCAGTCGTTCGCGAACTACCTCAAGAGGCAAGTGAACTCGCCGGAGCAACGGCACGTCAAAAAGGTCAAGATGGCGAACTCTGTGACCAACAACCTCGTGCAACTGGCGGACATGGTTTGCGGAGCGGTCTCGCATTCCATCAAGCACGGTGACTACAGCTATCGCAAGCTGATCGGAGCGAAACAGTTACGGGCCCAAGTCTGGCCCCAATAAAAAACCCGCCACCTATCCCCTTGCGGGGAACGCACGCCGTAGGGCGACAGTTCGGTTAAGCGGGCAATTCCGAGGGAGATTATCGGCAGGTCCGGGAGTCAGAGTCAACGAAAAGAATCCACAAAGAGCAGCGGCCAGCGTAGTGATGGTGAACGCTGACAAGGTTTCGGCCGGGATTTGCACGGACTCAGTCCGCTCGGCATCGCAGAAAGGTAGGCACGTCATGCGAGTGTTTCGGCAGAGGTACACCGACCGCGCCGGCAAGACGCGGGAATCGCCCAAGTGGTATGTCGAACTGACCGACCACTTGGAACGCATCCAGCGGATTGGCGACGCTCAGGACGCGGCTGAACGAGAGACGCGGGACAAGTCGGATTTTTCTGTCGTATCGCGACTCGGAAGGCCGGCAAGCCGATTTCCATGCGTTACGTCACGCCTATCTGACGCGGCTCGGCCGAGCGGGCGTGTCCGCCAAGACGATGCAAAAGCTGGCTCGGCATTCGACCGTCGAATTCACACTTGGCCGGTACACGCACGCGGACTTGTTCGACCTCGCCGACGCGGTCGAGAAACTTCCACGACTCGGCATCGACAACCCGCCCCAAGCGGAGTCAGCCGTCATGCGCGCCACGGGAACCGATGACCGTCAGGCCCACGAACACGTTGCACGTCCGACTGTGTTGAAACTCAACGACGCGACATCCGGGGGCGGTGAGAATGTCGTACCGGTTTGCTTACCGGAAAAAGCCGCGCAGCAATGCAGCATCGTTCCCTTTGGTGCATCCTCAAAATTGCGCAGCGAAGATTCGCCCTCTCGCAGCCGAACGCGAAAACATCGGCAAAACACGGCATTTCCTTGTTGCCCTGCGGATCAACACCTAGACTCCCGCCCTCTCGGAGAGATGGCAGAGCGGTTGAATGCACCGGTCTTGAAAACCGGCGTGCCCGTAAGGGTACCGAGGGTTCGAATCCCTCTCTCTCCGCTGGTTGGGTCGCTCGCCGCAGGTCACTGAGGTTTCATCGGCTGAGCCGCAGAGAATCGCGACAGCGGAGGGCTTTGTGTCGCACGCGACGAGAATCATTGGATCTTCGCTGAGAGCAGTGCTCTTCCTGCTCGCCGGATGCACGAACGAGCCGCCAACAACCGCAACCATCGACTTCCATAGAGATGTCGCGCCGATCTTCAAAGCTCGATGCTGGAACTGTCACGGCCCGCAACAACAGCTAGGCGGATTGCGACTGGATGAGAAAGAGTTCGCGCTCACGGGTGGCTTGTCTGGCAAGAAATTGGTCGAGCCATCAACAGAGGAATGTGAACTGCTGCGACGTGTGACCAGCGACAACCCGAGTCTCGTCATGCCGAAAGAAGGGGGGCGACTGACGGATCGCGAGGTGAATGTTCTCCGCCGCTGGGTCACGGCTCGAGCGCCGTGGCCGGAGAAAACTCCACCGTCGGGGCGCGACGAATTTCTGGCTCGATATGGCGACGACCTGTGGAAGCGGCTCAGCGTTTTTGGTGGCGAACCGAAGATCTGGGCTTTGCTCCTCTTTGCGATTGTCGTCGGAGTCTCGGAGCGTATTCGACGTGTTCCGGCCGACTCGCCGCGTTGGTCGAGAGGTGTGCTGCGACGAGTCCGCTCGTGCTGCCCACACGTTTCGGCGGCAGGTTTCTCCGTGGTCATGCTCGGCACGATCCTGTGGGATGCCATCGGGTTCTCGATGCGACTGTCGGCCGAATTGGCGATCACGAACCAGAAATTGGTCGAAGCCGGATCGTCTGGAGAACTACGACCAGCCGCGTTGAATGGTGCGCAGCCGAAGCCACTGCGCCCGCGCGGTGCGATCGGACTTGGAGGAACGTACTATCGGGGCAACGACGAGCGCAGCGACAAGCTTTTCAATGGCGGCTTCTACCGAACCGCAACGATGCGCCTCACGCTGACGGACGAGAACAATCAACCGTTGATGGTTGGCCAACAAGTCACCGATTCGACGCTCTTCGTGCGACTGGAAATCGAACGCGGCTTGCGAGCGACACCCTCACTCTTCACCGATCCGATGATGCAGGACGTGCTGCTCACCAGACGCACGGGTGATCGCAAAGAGCCGTTCGCGACCGACGAACCAGTCAAGCTCGAAGTCCTGGAATCCGGCGAGCGATGGGGGGCGAAATATCGACTGGGTGATTTTACCGGCCAATCAGACATCGCCCTCAATGGCACCGTTTACGTCTACACCGGAGCAACGCAATCGGGGGAGGCTGTTCAAGGTTCGCCGCAGTACGGCATCGTCTACGGACTGCGAATTCGCAATCGGGTCTTGCAAGAGAATTCAGAATTGTGGCTCGGCCCGATCCTTGTTCCAGGCAACTTCCAATACCCCGTCGAGGGCCGGATCACCTTGTCCGAATGGCTCGACACGAATCCCATTCCAGAGATCACCAGCGATAACACCACCGATCCGAAACTTCTCGGCATCCCCGAACACTTGGAAAAGGGTGCCAAGCTGCCGGAGAAGTAGGGTGGGACAAGTCATCGAGACCCATCACCGATGGCCGCGTGATGGTGGGTCTCGATGACTCGACCCACCCTACCTCTCAAAACAGCGTGTAGATGAACGGGGCCGCTGCGGTGCCGCTCAGAATGATCAGCGCGCCGATCAGCAACAACACGACGATGATCGGCGTCAGCCACCACTTCTTGCTGGTCTTCAGGAAGTCGATGAACTCGGCGATCAGTCCCGGCGGAGCTTCTTCCGCTTGGCGCTCAAAGTCGCTCGGCGGCGTGTTGGTCGGAGGCTGAGATTTGTCGGCCATGAACTGCCTCAGAATTGTCGGAAGTAGCGTTGCGAATCCGTCGGCTCGGTGGGCCGAGTAATCCAGTACGTTGATGCCGACCGGTCGTACGACTTCCGCATCGGGTCACGGCCGAGCACTCGCAGGATCAAACCGATGGGCATAATGACCCCGAAAAAGATCGCCGCCAAGAGGAGATGCGAGACGACCCAGCCAATCGGAAAGACTGCGAGCATCCAGCCGACGTAAACCCAGCGGATCGCCTGCGGGACGATGAGACCCACAGACCCAATCGCCCAACCTACGCCGACCAGTATGATCGGACCTGTTTCCTGACGAGTTCTCCAATTCCAAAACCCTGCCACCACCACGACGAACAACATCAATAGAACACCGAACCAGCGCAGCTCGCGCGAACTCGGCTTCCAGTTGATCGAGACCACCGCCATGAATCCTCAAATCCTTCCGTTCGTCGGAGCCGTCTTGCTCGTGCTGGGCAGTTTGCTCGCGTGGTTCCTGACCGTGCTGCAATTGCCCGGCAACTGGCTGATCGTGTTGCTGACCGCGCTCGCCGCGTGGCTGATGCCGGAGGAAACACGATTCGCCGTCCGTTGGCTGACGGTCGGCATTGTGTTCGGCTTGGCGGTCATCGGGGAAGTGCTGGAACTGGCCACCGGAGCGGTCGCCGCTCAAAAACATGGAGCCAGTCGTCGGGCCGTCTGGCTCGCGCTGGTGGGTGGAATCGTGGGGGCGATCTCTGGAGCCGGCGGCGGGTCGGTCATACCGGTGCTCGGCACACTGTTTGGCGTTCTGGCGGGTGGAGCCAGTGGAGCATTCTTCGGCGCGTACCTCGGCGAAACCTGGAAAGGCCGCAGCGAGGCACAAGCGGTCGCCGTCGGACGAGCGGTGGCGATCGGTCGCACGCTGGGAGTGCTCGGCAAGATGAGCGTCGGTGTCGTGATGGTGCTGATCGTGGCATGGGATGCGTTTTTCTGAGCGCGTCCCTTCGCACTCACTGCTCACCCGCTACGATTTCGCCCCACGAAATCTGAACCGCCTGACGGCGAGACTACGAACTCCGAGGACTCTATGAAATTGCCTCTGTTGCCTGTGATTTTTGCGTCGCTGACCGCGTTGTTTTGGGGCATGTACGGGCCAGCGATCGGATTTGCTCGCACCGCCGAAGGAAACAATCCCTTCAAGCCGTATGTAATGATCGGTGTCGCTTACTTGATTTGGGCGAGTCTCGTTGGAGTGGGCGGGATGATTTACACCAAAGCCCCGTTCACCTTCAGTGGTGCGGGAGTCACTTGGGGATTCATCGGCGGCAGCTTGGGTGCCTTCGGCGCACTGACTCTGACTCTGGCCATGTTCAGCTTCGAGGGAAAACCGAAGCCAGAGTTGGTCATGCCCATCGTTTTCGGCGGAGCGGTGACCGTGAACGCGATTACGAATCTCGTCCTGGGTTGGAAGCAAGGTGGATCACACGAGACCAGCCCGTGGCTGTGGGTCGGGATGATCGGAGTGGCGGCGAGCATTGTGGTTGTCGCGGTCTTCACACCCCACGTCGGCCCCAAAATGAAGCCTGCGGCTCCGACATCCACTGTGGCACCCGTCGAGCCACCTAACAGCCAAGACTGATTCGCGTCGCGTTTTGAAGAGTGGGACCAGCGGCGCTTCGCCGCGCCGGCCCACCAATATTGGTCATGGTGGGCCGGCGCTCGAAGCGAGCTGGCCCCACCCTACGGGATGCGTTGGCCGGATGCGGGTTCGACGCGCGATTCGCCTTTGGTCTGCTCAGCACTCGCGGGAACTGCTCCCTCTCTCGGCGGAGTTTTCGCGGCGGCTCCGTCTTGAGCAGCTTTACGGAACACGGCCATCACTTCGTCGAGCGACACCTCGCGGTTTCCGGTTTGGCGTTGCAGTTCCCGTTTGCGAGCAGCGATGTTGGCTTGCAAAGCCACTTTCAGCAGTTGGCCGCGGCGGATTTCCAGCACGCCATCCATCTTGCCAGCCAGTTGCTCGATCCAGTCGGGCTGTTGCACCATGCCGACATTCATCATCGCGACCCACAGGCTGACCTCGCGGAAGTTGCGATCGGCCATCGCGTGGCTGACGGGCGAGATCAGTTTCGCCGTGATGTCCACCGGTTGCGACGGAAACGAGACGAACATGTCAAGCGAATGCGTCACCGTCGTTTGGCCATCTTCGCCTTTCTGAAACGTCGGTTGCAGGTGTAGCAGTGTTCGCGCCTTGATCGGTTTGAGCAGCAACGGACTCTTGAACGCACCCTCGCACAACACAAGCTGTCGCTCGGCGGACGAGTGCAGCACTTCGATCGTGCCGTTTGAGCCGTCATGCGAATCGGCTTCGTAACTGGTCGGGCCTATCTGCCACATCTCGAAGTTTGAGATGTCCATGACGCGCCACAAGCTGACGGCCACGTCGGGATGCGCGAGAAAGAAGTTGTAGACCTCGCGATCCGAAACGAACTTCAGGGTCGGCATGTGCCGGAACAAGCTGACGCTTTTGGTGATCTCGTCCACCTTCGGACGGAATTCGGCCGCCACCTTGTCGAGCGGCAAGTCGGCCAGCGCCTTCTTGCGAACCGTGGCCACGGAACTGCCCGGCGAAACGACTTCGACGTCGATCACGGGCTTCGCGTCTTCAGCGGCGCAGGGTTTCGCGCCGAGCAGCCACAATGCTGCTAGTGCGACGATCTCCCCGACCCAATTTCGTCGCGGCATGTGCTCGAACCTTCCTTGGCCAGCTTGCCTGGATTTCCTCGGCGCGCTTCATCAGCAGGAGTCACTCCGCCGACGGGCGATACATTCCTCTTGATCGGCAAGCTCTTCCCAGCATCCGCATGGAAACTCGGCGGCGGAATCTGCGCGAGCACGAGAGGCGGGACTTTGAAAGGTAGCCCTGTCGATCCGCGACAGGATTGCCGATCGCTTCGGGAGACTGTGGAGCGTGAAAACAAACGGAACTCGTTCGACGCTCGGCGTTCCTGTCGCGGAGCGACAGGGCTACTTCTTGCCGAACTTCGGCCGTTCCAGAATCAGGTTCAGCACGAACGCCTCTTTGAGGCTCACGGGGTCGCGCATCAACTTTGCGACACTCAACGCGGTCGCCGTCTGACGCGCGGCGGTCACCGTGGCTGCCGCGCCAACGGGAGCGACTCCTGTAAATGTTCCGAGATCTTGCTGAACTTTCTCGGCCACTCCGTGAGCGAGATGGCTCTGAGCCTGTTGCAGGACGCGGCCCTCTTGCATGTGCTCGGCGACATGCTGCCGCACGCCGGAGCCAAGATTCGTCGAACCCGGTCCCTTCCGCTGACTGATGCGGCCGCCAGGTCGAGCTTCGCCAGGGCCTTCCGCTCCTGCTGGCTTGGGCTGAGCGGTCGTGCTCTTGCGTTTGGCGGCTTCCGCTTTTGAGCGTGCCTTTTGTTTGCGGCGAGGCTGCGCGTCCTCGTCCTCGACGACGAGCACTTCCAACTCTTCCTCTTGGCCCTGCTTCTGGCCCATCACGTTTTTGAGAAAACGATTGATCTCGGCTTGCAGATCCGGCTCGACCTTTTTGCGGCCCGGCTGAGGCTGCGGTCGCTGGCCGGCTCCCGGCACGTTTTGGTTGCCGTTGAACACGTTCCACAGCCAGCTGATGAACGCGATCACCAGAAACAACACGGAGATCGCCGTTCCTCCCGCCGCCAGGATGGGGTTCAGATTGAACATGACGATCCGCCTTTCCTCGTAGGGCAGGTTTTCAACCTGCCCGGCTCATCCACGGCAGGTTGACAACCTGCCCCACGTTATTTCGTTGTCGGCTCTCCGCCGGCGATCGAGTCGCGCATTTTGGTATCGGCTTGGATGTTTCGGAGTTCGTAATAATCCATCAAGGTGATCTTGCCACTGCCTAATGCTTGCGAGATCGCCATTGGAATCGCCGCCTCGGCCATGACGACCTTCGCGCGGTTCTCTTGAATCAGAGCGACCATTTCCTGCTCGGCGGCCGTGTACGCGGCGCGCTGCTCTTCGGCTTTGGCCTGAGCAACCCGCACCTGGGCTTCCGCCTGATCGGCCTGCAAGCGGGCACCGATGTTCTCGCCGACGTCCACGTCCGCGATGTCGATGGAGACGATCTCGAATGCCGTCTGAGCCTCCAGCCCCTCGCTGAGCACCGTCCGCGAGATGTTATCCGGGTTCGCCAGAACCTCCTTGTACGAGGGTGTCGAACCGATCGCCTGCACAATCCCCTGCCCCACGCGAGCAATCACCGTCTCTTCGGTCGCACCGCCGACCAGTTGTTTAATGTTGGTTCGCACGGTCACTCGCGCTCGCACTTTCAATTGGATGCCGTCCTTGGAGACCGCATCCAGAGTGGTGCCGCGTTTCGGGTCCGGGCAGTCGATCACTTTCGGATACACGCTGGTGCGGATCGCGTCGAGCAGATCGCGGCCAGCCAGATCAATCGCCGCCGCCGTTTGCCAATCGAGATCCGTCAAACCGGCGCGGTGGGCGGCGATCAACGCTCGAATCACGTTCGGCACGTTGCCACCCGCGAGGTAGTGAGCTTCCAGAGCCTTCGTGGTGATCGGGTACGACCGCGTCAATCCGGCCTGCACCGCCATGATCTTGCTGCGAACGATGATCGTCGGGCTGACCTTCCGCAGCGACATCATCAACAGGCTCGGCAACGAGATGCTGGCTCGCGTCGTGACGCACTGAATCCACAGACCGAAATACCGGAAGAAAACCAGCATGAAGATCAACGCGAAAAACGCGACCAGGACAAACACGCCCAGCAAGAGCGCGTTCGAGTTATCAGCCCCCAGCAGAGACAGGTGATTCAACATGATGGCTTTCCACGGTAGTCCGAGCCCTTGTGGCTCGGAGGATTCGATCTTCAATCATCCAGGCCACAAGGGCCTGGGCTACGGGACATGTCGAGGTCGGTTTAGCTCTGTGCGAAATCATCGTCAAGCGGCGTGCGTTCGTGCTCGGCGAGCGGCTCGTCTTTCGGCAGCGGGTCAGGCACCGAGCTTTCTCGCACCTGCCGGACCAGCAGTCGGTTCCCTTTGAGCGCCAGCACTCGCACCGGTGTGTCGCTCAGGATGAGCATCCCTTCGCTTTCGGCGTGCATCCGTTCGCCCTCCACCAGCACCAAGCCACCAGGACTCAATCGAGTCAGCGTCGTCCCGGTTTTGCCGATCAATCGCGTGAGCCGTTCGGTCTCGGCGACGAACGGCTCCATCTCGTCCAGGCTTGGTGGATTCATCAGCCGTCGTCCGTACTCCGTGCGCGGGAACGCGTAAAACGCTCCCCCCAACACTGACGGAAACAACACGACCAGCGCGGCGATGTAGACCAAA
>CAZILR010000111.1:0-11045 GCA_964539995.1 uncultured Planctomyces sp. | reverse complement strand
TGGCCGATCGCGTGGGTCATGGGGATTCCTTCCCAGGATTGCTCGCGAGCCGGCGAACTGCTGGGCCTGCGGATGGTGACCAACGAACTGGTCGCCTACCAACGCATGTCCGATTGGATCAACAAGCCGGATTTGGGCGTCGCGCTGACGGAGCGCTCACGAGACATCCTGACATATGCCTTATGCGGCTTCGCGAATTTCGGTTCGATCGGCATTCAGATCGGCGGCATCGGCGCGATGGCCCCGGAACGTCGCGGCGACTTGGCTCGGCTGGGCCTGCGAGCCATGCTCGGCGGCACACTGGCCTGTTTCATGACGGCGTGCGTCGCGGGTGTGCTGCTGTGAATGCGGAGGGGGAGTCACGAGTGATCGCGTTGGAAGAGCATCCGCAGGGAATCATCGTGCCGGTGAAAGCTCAACCGGGAGCACGCCGCAACGGGTTGGCGGGCGAACATGCCGGTGCGTTGAAGGTACAAGTCACGCAAGCTCCCGAACGAGGCAAGGCGACCGACGCGGTTTTGGAAACGATCGCTGATGCGCTGAGCCTGAAGCGTTCGCAAGTGTCGTTGTTGTCAGGAGCCACTTCACCGCAAAAACGAGTTTTGGTTTCCGGAGTTTCATTCGTAGATTTGGCCGAGCGACTGCGGTCGGTGTTGGAGGAGGCATGAGTTCACTCGAAGAGTCAGCACCGTCACCTTTCGAGTACGAAGCGCTCAGTGAGCACGACACCGACCGGCTCGGTGCGCTGCTGGCAGAATCTGCCGAACCGGGATTGGTCGTCGGTTTGATCGGTCCACTCGGAGCCGGCAAGACGCGACTGGTCCGCGCGACGGCGACCGCATTGGGCGCGGACCCCAGCAGCGTCAACAGTCCGACATTTGTTCTGATTCAGGAATACTTTGGCCGGATTCCGGTGTTTCATTTCGACACCTACCGGCTGCGCGACGTGCAAGCGTTCGCAGATCTCGGCGCGGAGGAGTATTTCAGCGGCGACGGCCTGTGCTTCGTGGAATGGGCCGACCGAGTGATCTCGGAGTTGCCGCGTGATCTCCTGCGCATCGAAGTGACGACGCTCGCGCCGACGGTTCGCCGATTTCGGTTTTCCGCAAGCGGCTCGTTGTCGCAGAAAGTGCTTGCACGGCTGAGGGAACGGAACGAACGGGACCGCTGAGAAAATAATTCAGCACGGCCACGCATCGTCTCATTTCCGCAGTGTTCGCGGGAATCCAGGAAGGAACGAGTGTCTCATGTTTGGCTTGCTGCGTGACGTCTTTGTTGGATTATTGCTGTTGGGCTTGTTGGCGGCGATGCCTTGGCTGACTGAGCAAATCGCCCAGCAGCAGCCGTCATCAGAGTTGCCTGAGACGGTCATGGTTCCGTTGCACGAGCCGTACTTCGATTTCACGGTGTCTCGCAAAGACGAGCGCTTCGCGGTGGTCGGACTACATGGCCGAGTCACCGTCGGACGGCTGGATGATCCCACCGTGGACTTCGAGCTGGATCTCCCGGAACGGCAGGTGATGTCGCTGCGATTCTCGCCGCGAGAATCCTCGCTGCTTTTGGGTTGCCTGGATGGAACAGTCTTGTGGCAGCCGTTGGAACCGATGCAAGAGCCTCGCACTCTCATGACCTGCCGCGAGGGAGTCACTGCGGTCAATGTTTCACCAGATGGTCGCCTCGCCGCGATCGCCAGCAGCCCATTTGAGGATCAACCGGCGGAGATTTCCGTGACCGAGATCAAATCGGCCATCACGCGGTATCAAGTCCCGGCGAACGGATCGATCGTGTGGCTGAACTTCACGCCCGACGGCAAGGAACTGATTTGTCGTGATACGAATGGTTCGGTGCGGTTTTTGAATGCGACCACTGGGAAGCTGCTGAAGAAAATCGATCTCCCCAAATTTGGAACCGGGCCTGTTGCACTGAGCGCCAATGGCCGATGGCTGGCGGTCGGTGGCATGTTAGGCGAGGTGGCGTTGATCTCCGCGAGCGATCACCGGATCAAGGGCCAGTGGCCGATGAGTTCGATACCGATCACGTCGCTGAATTTCTCTCCCGATGGATCACTGCTCGCCTGCGGCACCGAAGACCGGCTGATGCTGGTGCGCCGCAACAATCACTCCGTCGTCTCCGAACAGCCGAACGGAGTTCATCGGCTGTACTTCACGGCACGCGGCAAAAAGCTCATCAGCTCCAGCCATGATGGCACGATTCGACGCTGGTCCGTCCCCAATCTCCACGAAGAGCAACGCATCGTCAGTGAACCACTGTAAGCCCCGGAGGATGGGCCGCTTGCCCGTCCCGCGTCCATCGACGCAATCCCTGCTTATGATTCGCGATTGATCTTCAGTAGCGCGCGGATCATTTCCTCCGTCACCGGCTGAATGACGCCACGTTCGGTGATGATCGCTGTGATGAGTTCGGCGGGCGTCACATCGAACGCGGGGTTGTAGACATCGACTCCATCGGGAGCTGTCTGACGTCCGAAGCCGTGCGTGATCTCGGCGGGCGAACGCTCCTCGATTGGGATTTGCTGACCGCTGGCCAGCGACAGGTCGAACGTGCTCGACGGAGCCGCGACGTAGAACGGCAGGCCATGCGTCTTCGCGAGACACGCGACCGAGTATGTGCCAATCTTGTTCGCCGTGTCGCCGTTCGCTGCGATGCGATCCGCTCCGACGATGACGGCCTGAACTTTTTTCTGCCGCATCACGGTCGCGGCCATCGAATCGCAAATCACCGTGACCGGTACTCCACGTTGCGAAAGTTCCCACGCGGTGAGCCGCGACCCTTGCAGGAGTGGCCGAGTCTCGTCGGCGAACACGCGGATGTTCTTGCCTGCGGCAACCGCCGCGTAGATCACCGCCAGCGCCGTACCGTCCCCCGCCGTCGCCAGAGCACCGGCGTTGCAGTGCGTCAGCACCGATTCGCCGTCGTTGAGCAACTCCGCGCCATGCCGGCCGATCGCGGCACACATCTCGCGGTCTTCAACTTCGATCGCACGAGCTTCGATCAGCAATGCCTTCAGAACCTCAGCCGGTGCGGCGGTTGCCGATTGCGTGGCGATCTTTCGTTGCCGATCCAATGCCCAAAAAAGATTCACCGCGGTCGGCCGACTCGCGGCGAGTTGCTGGATGACGGCGTGCAGACGCTCGTCGAACTTCGCGCGATCCGTTGTTACGGCCTCTCGTAGTCCGACCACAACGCCATAGGCCGCAGCCACGCCAATCGCCGGTGCGCCGCGGACTCGCAACGAGCGGATCGCCTCGACGACTTGCTCGACCGAGCGGCACTCGATCGTTTTCGTTTCACCCGGCAACAACGTCTGATCAAGCAACCGCAACAGGCCGTCTGACTCGCCGATCCACTCGACGACCGGAGCGGTCGCGTTCGCAGCGGAGCCTGCCGTTTCGCGTTGAGGCGCGGCGCTGTCCAACTTTGCGGGCATCGAGTTCCTCTCGCCGAGCGTGACGGCGGTCTTGACTGGCTTGGCAACGACGGGAGGCCCAACAGGACTCACGTTGTGGCGATCGCCGTTTTTTTTTCATCGTCCTCGTCGTCGAATGGCTTCGGCTTGGGGAACCAGCGGCAGATGATGATGCCGACCTCGTACAAGAGAATCATCGGAACCATCATCATCAACATGCTGTACGGCTCGGCCGGAGTCAGGATCATGGAGATCACCGTGATGACGAAGATCGCGATACGGCGTTTCTCCTGGTAGTCCTTGATCTCGATGATCGACAGCCGTTCGAGGAACAACATCACCAGCGGCAATTGGAAACTGATGCCGAACATCACCGGCAGCATGATCGCGAAGTCGATCCAGTCCGCGATGCGAATCTGCGTTTGCAGGTGCAGATCGTCCGAGAATTGCAGCAGGAAACCGAGAACAAAAGGAAACACGCAGTAGAAACAGAACGCCGCTCCGCCGAGGAATAGTCCCGAACTCATCGGCAGATAGATGTGGATGTATTTTCGCTCGTGTGGATACAGGCCCGCCGCGACGAACAGCCACATTTGGTAAAAGACCCACGGGCTGGAGAGCACCAATCCGGCGACGAACGAGACCTTCAACCAAGTCATGAAGCCCTCTTGGACCGTGAGCACAATGGGACGATCCTGCTGCTCAGAAGCACGTCGCCACTCCGCGATCTCCGGGGCGCTCAGTCTGAGCGAGATCGCCTTCTCTTTGGTCTCGGTCGAAGCCTTTTCTTGATTCGCCGTGGATGTCGCACCTGCGACCGACGCAGGTTTTTGTTCCGGAGCCGGAAATCGTTCTGGCGCGGCTTCATGCAAGGCCGTCAGTAGTTCGGTGGGATTGATCTGCACGGTCACCGTTTTCAAGTCGGTGATCGTTTCCGGCGGAGTCTCAGCCTTTGGTTGAGACTTGCCTCGTAGCGAATCCAAGAACTCATTCCACGTTTTGGAGGCGTCGAAGGGCTTGGCATCCTCGACGCTCAGCTTCTTGCGAGCCTTGAGCGCGTCTTCAATGGGCTTGCGCACGATCGCCATGACTTGATCGCCGAAGTACATCGTGACGCCAGTGACCAGCACCAAGCCGACGATCGCTCGCCACAGACGAACTCGCAACTCTTCGAGGTGTTCCCCGAAAGTCATCGTGGTGTCGTCGAACAAATCTTTGGAGTGTTTTCGTGACATGGCAGACTCTCCACGCGAGACCGATCAAACACGGACTTTCGCGCGAGCCAACAGACAACGGTGGGACCGATGCCTTGAGAACTCCGTTCGCCAAACAGTGAAACTGTTTGGCGAGTCATCGCTCAACTTGCCAGCTCGCGGTGAGACCCGATGAACCGTTTGGCTGAATCGTTTTCCCTTGCGGGCAGGCTCAGCCGGATGACATCGGAGGGTCCACTCGCTTCCCCCGCTGGCAGGAGCAGGAACTCGGAGCGGCCGACGGCGGAAGATTGTAAACCGGCCGCACGACAGATTGAAACGACTTCGTCTAAATTCCCGCATCGCGGCTCACGAGCAACCGTCACTACATCGGCGGGGCCAACCCCGCCGCTCCCGCAGGATTCGCGGGAACCAGGCCGCCCGCCGGAGCGGCTTGACCGGCCGGTAACGCAGCAGGATCGCCTGCCGGCACGACCGGGATGTTACCGCCGCCCCCATCAGGCTTCCGCATCATCCACCACGCCACGCCACCGATGACCGCCAAGAAGGCGACGATGGCGATGACATTCTGAATCAGTTGCTGCTTCTCTTTGGCCTTTTTGGTGGCCGGATCGTCGTCCGCTTGGACTCCCTTGGCCACCCATTTGATCTCCTTGGCCATCGTCACCAGCTTTAAGTGCTTCTTGAAATACAGCCCGAAAAGTCCATTGGCTCGCATCGCGAACACGGCGCTGAAGCCGAACACAATCTGCGACAGCACCAGCCCGATTCCGGGAACGATAAATCCTTTCCACGCGATCGGTCGGTTCTGGTACTTGGGGTCTTTTTCCGCATCGGGTTCAGTTGGGCCCGCCTCGCCTTTCTTGGGATTGTTCCTGGCGGCGTAAAAGATCTCGTAGTCCGCGCCCAACAGTGCGTTCGCCTCATAGTTGTATTTCATATCTGAGGAGAACTGCTTGAGTCCGCTGTAACCAATCGCGCAGCCGACACCGACCGGCAAGAGTGCTGGCAACATCACGACGCCGGTCATTCCACACCAATACAGGCACGCGCCGATCGACTTCGCCCACGCTTTGAACTGAAAGGGCAGCAACCAACCGCGTGTGGTGACGGGCATGACCATGTGGATCATCACTTGCGGAATCATCAGGAACAAAATCAGCTCCGCCACCGCGATGAGCGCGAGTCCGGGAACGAGCATCCCCTGGCGAATGAGAAATGCCGCGACCAGAGGCAGCACCAATTGCGCTCCCATCAAGATCTGCCAGACCCAAGATTTGATTCCGAGCGCCACGCAGGTGAACATGTCAAAGTTGATGCGCGGCAACTTCTCGCGTTTATCCATCGTGGCTTTGATGATCTCGGCGTTCAGGAACCACGTCCAACCGAATGGGACCATGAAGGTGATGGACGTCAGCAACATCCAGAAGTATCGCGGTGGAGGACTGACACACCAGGTGACCATGAACGCGCAAGCAAAATTCAAGATCGTGAACACCAGCGTGTAAATGCCCGTCCGAATCGCCAGCGGCTTGTGGTCGATCAGAAATTGTTTGGACTCTTTGAGCACGACCTTGTAGAAAATATTGGGATCGACTCCCTTCTGCTTCTCTTTGGTCATGCCTGTTTCAAAGTTCAGTCCACACGCCGGGCATTCGTAGGTTTCTTCTTCGTAGATTTCTTGTCCACATTTGGGACAGACGCGAGCGTTTTCATCTTCGGCGTTGCCCAAATCGAGATTCTTGATCGCATGCTCGTGGTCGTCGTGGTCATCCTTCTTTTTGGCCGGCTTCTTGGCCGGAGCTTTCGCGCCGGCCGCCGACTTCGCTCCGTCCCCCGTCGGAACCTTGACCTTTCCCTCGCAACCGGGGCACTTCACCAGTTTGCCTCGCGCCGCATCGGGGGCCGCGAACACCTTCTCGCAACTTTGACAACGCACCTTCACCGGCATCGCAATCTCTCCGTCCGCACGAGCGAATCGAAAACGCCTTCACGAACGTCACAATCTAGCGGCGGCTTCCCCCGAATTCACGGCTACGCCGCCGCCGCACACGAATTGATCCCGCAGTTGACGAACTCCTGCGGAGCGGCCATCGTGCGACATCTTTCGTTTTCAGGAGCGATCTCCCTTTATGGTTTGGTTTTGGCGACTGGTGCTGACTCTCGATGCCCTTCCGGCAGAGATGCGGGCGAAGGCGGCGGCGAAGCTGGGCGAAACGAAGAATCCCAGCGCCGTGCCGGCGTTGATGAATGCGCGTCACGACAAAAATTCTGCAATCGCCGAGGCGGCCGTCGCGGCGATGCGACAGATCGGCGCGGGGGCCGTTGAACCATTACTCAAACGACTGACCAGCGCGGCCCCGAACGATCGAGCCAATGCGGCCGAGGCACTCGGCTGGTTGGGCAAGGACGCGAAGCCCGCCGTCGCGGCGCTGAAGGCTCGACTCGGCGATCCGCAAACGTTGGTCCGCGTCCGCGCTGCGGAAGCACTGGGCCGCATCGGCCCGGCCGCCGTCGAGGCGGTGCCGGAACTCATGGACTGGTTGGCTGACCGTGAGCCACGTCTGGTCGAAGCCGCCGCACGAGCGCTCGGCGGTATCGGCCCGCTCGCAAAAGAGGCGTTGTCGGTGCTCGTCGATCAAACCGCGCATCGCGACAAGGGGGCGCGTGAGGCGGTTGCCGAGGCTCTCGGCAAGATCGGTTCGTTGTCGCGCATCTTCGTTCCAAAACTCGCGGCACAACTCAATCACATTGATTCGGATGTGCGTGAAACCATCGCGCGAGCGATCGGCGGCATTGGCCCAGAGGCGAAGGCCGCCGTTCCTGCGCTCGTCGCTCAACTCGGCGATGTAGATCGTGCGGTCCGAACGGCTTGCACGAAGGCGCTTGGTCAGATTGGCCCGAACGCCGCTGCGGCCGTCCCACAATTGGTCGAACTCTTCAACGACAAAGACTACGGCGTGCGCGAGCATGTCGCCAAAGCGCTCGCTGGTATCGGTCCCGCCAGCGCACCCGCCGTGCGCGGGTTGATGAGGCTGCTGCAAGACGACCGAGGCAGCGTGCGACTCGCCGCGCTTGAGGCATTCACCGCCATCGGACCTGCGGCGAAGGACGCGATCACCGCGATCAAAGCTCTCGCCGAGCATGACAAATACGCCCAGGTCCGCGAAGCCGCCACGCTGGCGATCAACGCAATCACGTCGTAACCGCTATCGCTCTGCGACAGGAAAGCCAAACATCGAACGAATTCCGTTGATTTTCACGCTCCGCGTCTCCCGAAACGCTCGGCAATCCTGTCGCGGAGCGACAGGGCTACAAAACTCTCCGCGTGACGTGCCGAACAACCAAACGACGTCAATCACGCTCGGCTCGTCACGCGGAGGGATGACGGCTACGTTGAACTCAGCAAGCGTTCAATCGCCGCTTGAATTTCCGCCGGTTCCGCCATGCGGCCTTGTCCGACTTGGCCGCAGCTCAGCCAGCCGCTTCCCGGATCAACGAAGTGAACTCCATCGGCTTTCAACTGCGCGACGTTGCGCTGCACGGCCGGCTTGGCCCACATGTCACAGTTCATCGCCGGAGCCACAAGGAGCGGCGCGGTTGTCACCAGCACGATGGTCGAGAGCAAATCATCCGCGAAGCCGTGCGCGACCTTCGCCAGGAAATCGGCCGAAGCCGGAGCGATGACCAGCAACTCCGCACGTCGCGCGAGTCCGATGTGCTCTCCCTGATGAAAGCCTTCTTGTGGCGAGAACATGCCACGATGCACTGGCCGGCTGGTAAGAGCCTCGAAGGTCGTCGCGCCGATGAATCGTTCGGCCGCTTCCGTCATCACGGCGGTCACGGAATGACCGGCCTGTACCAGCTTGCTGCACAAGTCGGCCGCTTTGTACGCGGCAATCCCGCCGGTCACTCCGAGTACGATCTCGCGACGCTGAGTCATTTCGATTACTTCTTAGGCTTCGCTTGTTGTTGTTGCTGCTTCTCGGCCGCCTTGCGTTCGGCTTCGATGTTGCTGTCCATTCCACGCGAAATCCCCAAGCCCATCAGACGTAAGAATGATTCATCAAATTGCAACCGGATACGAGCGCCCTGATCGGTCGGCTTGAAATCAATCCGTACTTTGTCGTCATCGCCGCTGAAGGCTTGCTTCTGCATGGAGTTCCAGGTGGCCATTCCCGCTCGCCGTTGTTCGGGCGTCTGCCGACGAAACGCCTCTTGCGGCGTTCGACCGCCACGACCGAGCTGACGCGGTGCCCCGTTTCCTTCGCGAGCATTCGACTCACCTCCGGTGGAATTCGCGCCCGTTTTCTCGGCCGCTGCCTTGGCACCTGCTTCGGCCGCTTTCGCGGCGGCCTCCTGTTCGGAGATGGCGGCCTCGATTCGCTCCATCCGTTTCTCGCTGTTGGCTTCGCCAAGCTCGATCCACTTCTTCATGTGCATGTGGAACTGGAACGGAATGAAGTCGCGACGGTCAGGACGAGCGATTGGTTCGGTGTTGACTCGGTCGATGACCAGCTTGAGTTGCGACAGCGCATCGGCTTGACCGAGCGCGAACCAGACCGCCTGCGAGCCGAGGCCCAGATAAAACGCGGGCTTCGAGCCGAATGTCTCTTGTGTGTCAGGTGTTCGATCCAACTCACCGCCAGAGATCCGATGGAAGGTGACTCCGGCATGCGTATCGACGCTCAGGTCCATGCGAACTGCACCTGGTCGATCCTTGAGTTGGTTCAAAATCTCGGTCGCTCCACCGGCGAACCGAGTGCCATCCGCGATCTTCGCTCCACCGATCAGCGTGAACTGCGGCGTCCCTTCGGACTTGGTGTCTGCGATGAACTGCGCGAAGAAGTCCACATGTCCGGTCTTCGCCGTTTCTCGCAATGACTCGAAAACGTCGTGCAGCGCGGGAGGGACCGGGATCTTCGCTTTGACCACCTTATTGCCGGTCGCCCCTCGCTTCGACTTCGGCAGTCCGGTCGATTTCGGCGCGTCGGCCGGAGGAGCTGCGGCATTTGCCGGCTTCTTGTCTTCTCCGGACTTGATCCCTTCGATCACGTTGGCCAACAGCGAGGCGGCGTCCTGTTCGGCGTGCTCGAAGAAATCCGCGAAGCGTTTTTGATTTTGCGGTGTCATCATCACGGACATCGAAAAAGTCAGCGGCACATCGTCCTCGACGACGTTCGCGAAGAAGCTGGGCCGAGCGGCTGTGTCTTGCAGCGCCTTGGCGAACGCGCTGTCTTGCTTGGCCATGATGTCCAATTCGATCGTCGCATGTTTGCTCTTGGGATCGACCTTCGCGCCGAGCGTCAGTCGCTCACCTTGCAGCAGCAGTTGGTCGAGCCAGTCGAGCGTGTCGAGCGCGTTGAGTCGCCGCATCTGATACGCGGTGTTCGGTTCGCCGTCGCGCTGCTGAATCGAGGTCTCGGTGCTGGCTCGCAGAAAGTCGAGGAAGATGTGCTTCATCCCTTCCGGCACTTGCGTGAGATTGAACTCGATTGAGATGTCGTACCGGTCGGCCAGTCGCTTCGTAACCGTCAGAGGATCTGGGAATGCGTAGTCGAGCTGATCGGCCTGTGTCGCGATCCAGGCGTAGTCGCCAACGAGCTTCGCATAAAACGTCTGATTGCCAGCGATCAAGTCGTAATGCGTGTCATCGACCTTCTTCACCTTGAACGGCCCGCTGCTCACGGTGCCGATCGCGTCCGCCAGATTCTTTACCGGCACAAACGTCACCGGGTACGGCTGAGGCACTAGCCCAGGCCGCAAAAAGATCAGCATCCCCAGCGGCTTGTCTTTGTCGAAGCCTTTGAAGTCGTTGACGTTCGCCAGCTTGCCCCCGACGTAATCCGACAGCTCTTCACGCTCAATGGTGCCGAAGAGGTAGTCCATGTTTCCCATCCAGCGTTCGAATCCGCTGGCACACAGGATCGCCAACGGGATCGCCTGCTCAAGAACCGGCTCCTTGGGTTTCTCCGGCTCTTTCGTCTGAGCCTGACTGCTTGGCAGGGACACCAACGTGCCGACCAGAAATGCAACCAAGCTCAACATTCGCCAACGGCGTTGAAGACTTTGCACCTTCGTTCTCCTCGACAAAACCTATTGAAAACTACCCCACCTCGCTTGCCGGGGTGGCTCGCGGGATTCTGCGCTGCTCAATTCAACATCCACGACTCGAAAGTAGTGCAGAATCCCGCGAGCCACCGGGACAAGCCCGGTGGGGTCAATCAACGGGTCAGGTAGGTTAGTTACCCGTCCGAACCGTGACGAGTGGCGGACTCCGCCAGAAACCCTGAGTACCACGGCAGTCACCGTTTGGTGTCAATCACCGCCGTCCAACCCGCAGGTATTCGAGCAGATCAAGAATCTCCGCCTCGCCACAGCCGACTCACACCGCAGCCAGTTGT